>NZ_JBPKJK010000082.1:0-38507 GCF_051756985.1 Saccharothrix sabaoui | reverse complement strand
CGACCAGGGAGCGGATGTCGGCCACGTGCTGGAAGTCCATCACCGGCACGACCACGTTCAGGCGCTCCATGGTCATGGTGACGACCTCGGCCCGGTCGATGCTGTTCGCGCCCAGGTCGGACATCGCCGCGTCGATGGTGACGCTCTCGCGCGGGATGCCCGGCACCACGGTGAGCAGGTTGTCCCGCACCACCGCGAAGATCTCGTCGTGGGTCATGGTGTCCCTCCGGGGGTTCAGCGCCACTCGTACTGGCGGTGGTAGTCCTGCACGCGGCTGAGCACGAGCATCGGTTCGCGGTCGGGGACGCGGTCCAGGTACTCGTCCCACCTGGGCAGGTCGACCTCGCGGTCGCGCACCGGCACCAGGCAGCGCAGCGTGTCCTTGAGCAGCAGGTCGTACTCGGCGAAGGTCAGCTCGGCGCGCGCGTCCAGTCGCTCGGCGATGCGGGCCGCGCGCACGGTGGCCGCCGCGCGCGGGTCGGTGACGCCGCTGAAGAACTCGGCCGAGCAGCCGGAGCCGTAGGAGTACAGGCCGAGCCGGACGCCGCCGCCGATCGCGGCGTTGTCGATGGCGCTGGCCAGGCCCAGGTAGACCGAGCCGGAGCACAGGTTGCCCACCCGGCTCGCGTACGCCGTCGCGGGCCGCAGCCGGCGTTCGAAGTCGGCCTCGACCTCCGCCGGTGCGGCGCGGCGCAGGTCGCGCATCATCTTGCGGTGCGCGGCCTTGACCAGCCCGACGAACGGGGTGTGCATGACGAGGTGGTCGAACGTGTCGACGAAGTCGGCGTCCTCCACCTTGTCGGCGTAGTCGGCGAAGCTGTTGGCCAGGCAGTCGAGGTAGGCGAACAGCGAGCGGTCCACGTCGGCGACGTCGAACTCCGGCGTCGGCCGCGCCGAGTCGAGCGTCTCGTAGCTGTGGTTGCCGAAGGCGCCGAGGTCCATCGCCAGCACGGCCGGGTCGTCGCCCAGCAGCACGGCCGCCGCGCCGTGGCCGGTGGCGGGTTCGGCGTACTCGGCGCGCGCGTCGACCAGGGCCACGTCGGTGGCGATGACCAGCGCCTTCGCCCCCGGTGACAGGCCGGAGGCGAGGTAGCCCACGGCGAGCTGCACGGCGGCCGTCGCCGCGTAGCACGCCTGCTTGACCTCCACCACGCGGCACTTCGGCGACAGCCCGAGGTGCTTGTGCACGTAGGAGGCCACCGACTTGCTGAAGTCCACACCGGACTCGGTGGAGGTGACCAGCAGCTCGATCCGGTCCCGTTCGGCGGGGTCGAGCGCGTCCACGACCGGCTTGGCGGCGTTGACCGCGTTGGTGACCGGGTCCTCCACCGGCAGGCCGATGGAGCGCTCGGACATCATCAGGTTCGCCAGCCGCGCCGGGTCCAGCCCCCGGCCCCGGAACAGCTCGGGCACCGGGATGTACGCGACCCCGAGGTAGGCGTTGACGGCCTCGATCCCGTAGGCGCTCACACCGGCCTCCGCTCCAGCAGCCGGTCGACGAGGGCGTCGAGGTCGGGCAGGCCGCTGAAGTCCGACATCGGCGCGACCACGCCGAGCCGGTCCATGGCCTCGACCACGATCTCCACCCGGTCCACCGAGTCCGCGCCCAGCTCCTTGAGGCTGTTCGCGGTGGCCACCCGGGCGGGGTCGGCCGCCGGCAGGATCACCGAGATCACCTCGCGCACCACGCGCTCCACCTCCGGCCGGCCGCTCACGCCGCACCCCAGGTCAGCTCCTGGGAGGCCACGGCGACCACCGCGCCGGTCTCCCTGTCGCGCAGGACCACGTCCACCACCTCGTCCGTCCACCCGCCGGGGGAATGGGTCAGCCACGACGACACCCCGGCGGTGAGGACGGTGTCGGCGTCGACGTTGCTCAGGTAGCACAGCCGCCGCGCGCGGGTCCGCCGCGCGAGGAACGCGGCGCCGGGGCGGCCGGCGGAGCGCCACGCCGCCAGCAGCGCCCCGTCCACGATCGAGAAGTAGGCGGCGAAGTAGACCAGGCCCACGCCGTTGAGGTCGCGGGTCGGGTCGATGCGGTAGTCGGTGGTGAACCCGGTGATGCCGGGCTCGCCGGTGCTCGCCGGGCCGGACGCGGTGAGGTCCCGCAGGGTCAGCTGCTGCCGGGCCTGCGCGCAGGCCAGCCGTGGCGAGTGCTCGCGGGGCAGCTCCGGCAGGTGCGCGGTGGTGAACCCCGGCGGCGAGGCGCGCACCAGGCCGCGGTTGCTGCCGGGCGCGGACCGGGAGACCCAGCGGTTGAAGTTCAGCGCGTACAGGCAGTCCGGGCGGCGGTCCTCGAAGAACTCCGCGGGCTCCAGGGACGGGTCGGCCGCGCCCTCGCTGCCGGCCGGGGCGACGCGGTGCAGCGTCGCGACCGACTCGGCGCCGCAGGCGAACACGGCGGTGCGCACGTCGATCCGGTCGCCGAAGGTGAAGCCCGCCGGGTCCGCGCCCCACACGTCGAACAGCTGGAACGCCAGGTACGTCGGCTCGCCGTCCGCGTTGCGGGCGGTCAGCGCGTCGACGCCGCACGCGGCGCTGACCGCGTTCCACGTCCAGTCGCCGAGCCGCCCGACGAACAGCGAGTTCGGGCCGCACATGGCCGGGCTGAGCACGAACTCCTGCGAGCTGGTGGCCGTCGCGCTGGTCATCGCGCACCCCCGGCCGGGGCGGTGGTGGACCGCTCGGCGAGGAACCCGTCGAGCAGGGCGTTGAACCGGTCGGCCGCCGTCAGGCTCGGGAAGTGCCCCGCGTCGGGGAACTCGTGGAACCGGACGTCGGGCAGGGTGCCGTGCAGCAGGTGCCCGGTCTTGAGCGGGATGACCGTGTCCAGCGCGCCGTGCACCTGGAGCACCGGCACGTCCAGCTCCGGCAGGTGCGGCAGCAGGCCGGGGTCGGTGGCGAACTCGTCGAGGTAGCGCAGGCCGGTGTGGGTGCTCATGCTCTCGCAGCGCAGCAGCATCCGCTGCAACCCGACCCGGTCGACGGTCACGCCGTTGCGCTCCAGGCGCCGGAAGTCCTCGTCGGCGACCAGGCTGAGCCGGTTCATCTCCCCCGCCCGGTTGCCCACCCGGTAGGAGCTGCCGATCAGGGTCAGCGACGCCGTGCGCGCCCGGTGCCGCAGCGCGAACGCCATCGCCACGATGCCGCCGAACGACGCGCCCGCCACGTGCACCGGGCCGGTGATCCCCAGCGCGTCGAGCGTGCGCCCGAACAGGTCCGCCAGGCCGTTGACCGAGATGTCCGTGGCCTCGGTCGTCGCGCCGACCCCGGAGTGGTGCACGGCCAGCACGCGGTACCGGTCGGCCAGCGCGGCGAACTGCGGCCCGAAGAACCCCGCCCCGATGTTGAACGGGTGCATCAGCAGCAGCGTCTCGCCGGAACCGGCGGTGAACGCCTCCACCTCCCCCGAGCCGACCCGGACCAGCACCCGGCGCACGTCCGGCCGGAACCCGGTCAGCACGGCGAGGTTCTCGTCCAGCGGGCGGTGCCCCTCGTCCATCGCCTCCCGCACGTCGTCGGGCAGCAGGTCGGCCGGGTAGTAGGCGGCCTCCGCCGCGCCGGTGCCGCCCGCGTCCGCCGCGCGCACCAGCGCGGGGGGCGTGCCGCCGGAGCGCGCCAGCGCGGCCAGCCTCGCCCCCGCCTCGGCGGCCCGCGCGGCGGTCGTGCCGACCGGGACGGCCAGCCGGATCAGCGTGCCGCCGTCCAGGTGCGGGGCGGCGCGGACGCCGGTGGCGCGGAAGACCCACGCCAGCGCGGACGCCACCACGTGCTCCAGCCCGTCGGCGCCGGGCAGCCGGGCCGCGTCGAGCAGCACGGCGTGCCCGCCCGCCGGGCCCACGACCGGCAGGCCGGCGTCGACCATCGCCCGCCACAGGACGCGCACGGCCTCCATCCGCTCCAGCACGGCCCGTTCCGCGCCGGCGGTGTCCGCGAGCGCGGCCGTCATCACCCGCCGGGTCGCCAGGCCGGCCTCGACGCCGCGCAGCGCGACCTGCTCGCGCAGGGACGCGGCGAGTTCGTCGTCGTCGGTGAGCACGAGCCCGCCCGACGTGACGCCGTAGTCCTTCGACAGGCCCATCGTCACCGCCCGCACGCCGGCGAGCAGCTCGGCCAGCACGTCCACCAGCGGGCGGTCCGGGGTGCGCAGCTCGTGCTCGCGGACGAACGCCGCGTTCTCCAGGCCGCGCGTGGCGTCGAGGACCAGCGGCACGCCGTGCCGGTCCGCGACCTCCCGCACGCCGCGCAGGTTGGCCAGCGACACCGGGTGCCCGCCGCGGGCGTTGGTGCTCAGCTCGACGCACACGAACGACACGCGGCCCCCGCGCGCGGTGAGCGCGCGGTCCAGCTCGGCGAGGTCCAGGTCGCCCAGGAACGGTTCGGCGGCCCGGGGGTCGACGCGGACCGGCACCGGGGTGAAGCCGTGGTCCAGCTCGCTGACCGCCCAGGTGGGGAACAGCGCGTTCTGCACGACGTGGCCCCGGCGACCGGGCCAGGCGCGGCAGAGCAGCGCCTCCGCCGACCGGCCCGAGTTGGTGGGCACGACGCAGCGGTGCGGCAGCGGCGCGGTGACGCCGTACGCGCCGGCGACCAGGTCCACGGTGGCCGTGACGTCCCGGGCCGCGGTGGCGAGGCGGGCGGAGTGGTCCCGCACGTGCGGGGTGTCCAGCTCGGTCCAGGAGTCCGTGGTGAAGTCGAACTCCACGTCGTGGGCCGGGACGCGCAGCGGGTTGTGCCCCGCCCGGGACAGGGCCTTGTCCCGGCGTGCCGCGCCGTCGTCGGTGGGCAGCGGTGCCGGTGTGGGACGCGGGGTCGCGCGCCGCACGGTCGCGGTCGCGTTCTCGGTCTCGGTCTCCGGTTCCGGTTCGGTGGTCGCGCGGTCCTGTGCGGTGATGGCCGGCGGGTTGGCGATCATCAGGATGATCGACGCGACGTCGGCGGCCGGCTGGTCGGCCGGTTGGCACAGGTAGACCGGGTGGTTGGTGGTCTGGAACTTGTTCTTGAAGCGGAAGTTGCCCTCGCCGGTGAACACGCCCAGGGAGCGCAGCTCGGCCAGGCCGCGCTCGACGTCCGGGTCGGCGTTGGGCGAGCCGGTGAGCCGGACGCCGAAGGTCCCGCCGAAGCTGAACGAGGTGTCGCCCTCGGCGGCCAGCCTGCGGATGATCTCCACGATGCCGTGCTCCAGGCAGCCGCGCGGGGTGCTCTCCCGGTAGAACTCCAGGTCGAGCAGGTGCCCCCGCTCGGACGGGATGCGCGTGACGATGATCGCGCTCTGGAGCACCCCGTCGAGCCTGGTGAGGAACATGCGGTGCCGGGGGCCGAGGACGCCGCGGCCGATCTCGTCGCGCACCGTGCGCACGTAGGGGTTGACCATGTCCTTCTGGGCCGCCCAGTCGCCGATCAGCTCGGCGACCGCCGCGTCGGTGGCCGGGTCCGAGCCCACGGCGTACTCGACCACCTCGGCCTTGCCCGCCCGCTCGAACCGGCTGATCTGGTTGCGCAGCTTGCGCGCCCTCGGCCCGTCGACGTCGAACGCCGACAGGTCCTCGATGCGCTGGACCGCGCCGAACGGGGTCGCCGACAGCGGCCGGCCACCGGCCTCGGCCAGCGGTGACATCGCCAGGAACGCGGGCTTCGCGCCCTGGGCCGCCGCGTGCGCCAGCCATTCCCCCGCCAGTTCCGGCAGGTAGTCGGCGGTGCCGACGTAGCTCCACGCGAACAGCACGTCACCGCGCCGGGAGAAGTGGAAGTAGCCCTCGCGCCGGGAGCCCAGGAAGATCAGCGGCGCGATGTCGCGCCCCGGGAGACCGCCTTCCTTGGCGTGCGCGAGGTCGAGCCGCCGCACCAGCTCGGCCAGCTCGGGCCGCTCGTCCAGCTCGCGCTTGCCGACGACCAGCTCGCCGCCCGCGACGGCGTCGGGCACCGTGCTCGGCTCGGCCCGCTCGGTGCCGGCGATCAGCTCGGCGACGCCCGGCCCGAACACCTCGTCGAGGTGGGCCGCGAGGCGGGCCGGGGTCGGGTGGTCCAGCAACAGCGTCTTGCGCAGCGCGCCGAGGCCGCGTTCCAGGGCGGCGACGACCCGCAGCAGGTCGAACGACGTGAAGCCGCTGTCCTCGAAGGTGGCCTCCGGTTCGACCCGGTGCCCGACGGTGTCGAGGACGAACCCGATCAGCGCGTCGACGGTGGAGCGGGACTCCGGGGCCGGGGCTGGGATCGGGGTCGGGGCTGGGATCGGGGTCAGGGCTGGGATCGGGGTCGGGGCCGGGGCGTCGGGGGCGGCGACCAGGGGCGCGACGAAGTTCGCCAGCAGATCGACGGTGTCGTGGTCGTACAGCTCGACGGCCTTGAGGTCGAGCTCGAAGGTCGAGTTGATCAGCCGCACCAGGTCCATCCGGTAGATGGAGTCGAGGCCCAGCTCACCGAACGGGCGGTCGGGCTCGATCTCGTCGGCGGGGGTGCCGAGGATGTCGGCCAGCCGTTCGGTGACCACCTGGGCGACCCGGGCGATCGCCGCCGCCGGGGCCGGGACCGGGGTGGCTGCGGGCGTGGGCGGGGCGGCCACAGGCGCGGGCGCGGGCTGGACGGGGGCCGCCACAGCGGGCGCGGGCGGCGCGGGGGCAGGTGGCGCGGGGGCGACCGGTGCGGGCTCCGCGCCCGGCCGCGACAGCTTGATCTTGGGGCGCTGCGGCGCGGGCTTCGCGGCTGGGCGCACGGTGGCCTCCTCGGTGGTGGGTGTCGCGACGCTCGGCGTCACGGTCGCCGTCGGCGTCGCGGTCGGCGTCGCCGTCGGCGTCGCGGTCGGCGTCGGCGTCACGGTCGGCGTCGGCATCGCGGTCTGCGTCGGCATCGTGGTCGGCGTTTCGATCTCGGTGTCGAACCAGTGGCGGTCGGCGGCGAACTCCGTGCCGGGCAGTGGGACCCGGCGGGGTGCCGGGCCGGGCAGGCAGGTCGCCCAGTCCACCTCCGCGCCCCGCACCCAGGCGCGGACCAGGTCGCCGGGGGACGCCCCCGGTTCGGCGGGTGCCTCGCCCCTCCTCGCCCGGCCGCGGTGGACCCGGTCGTCGTCCAGGTCGCGCAGGAGCGCGATCAGCTCGTCCCGGTCCGCCGCCACGAACGCGGCGCGCTCGGGCAGCGCGTCCCGACCGTGCCGGAGCACGTGCGCGACCGTGGCCGGGTCGAGGTCGGCGCGCTCGACGTGGTCGGCCAGCGCCCGTGCGGTGCGGCGCAGCGCGTCCCCCGTCGAGGCGGACAGCGGCACCACGACCGGACCGGTGGGCACCGGCAGGTCGGGGGCGCTCGGCGCGGACTCGACGACCACGTGGGCGTTGGCGCCGCCGAACCCGAACGAGCTGACCCCGGCCCGGCGGACCGGCACGTCCGACCAGTCCACCGGCTCGGTGGCGAGCCGCAGCGGCGTGCCGTCGAGCCGGACGAGCGGGTTGACCTCGGTGACGTGCAGGGTCGCGGGCACCACGCCGCGCGACACCGCGAGCAGCGCCTTCACCAGGCCCGCCACGCCGGCCGCCGCCTCCAGGTGGCCGATGTTGGACTTCACCGACCCCAGGGCGACGTGGGCCGTGCCGGCGGGCGGCAGGCCGTGGTCGGCGTAAAGGGTGTCGAAGGCGCGCTTGAGCCCTTCGACCTCCACCGGGTCGCCGAGGGCGGTGCCGGTGCCGTGCGCCTCCACGTAGCCGACGGTGCGCGGGTCGACGCCGGCGGCGCGGTGGGCGCGCACCACCACCTGGGCCTGCGCCTCGGGGTTGGGCGCGGTCAGCGACGCGGCCCGGCCGCCGTGGTTGACCGCCGAACCGGTGACGACACCGTAGACGTGGTCGCCGTCCGCCACGGCCGCCCGCAGCGGCTTGAGCAGCAGCACGCCGCAGCCCTCGCCGCGCACGTAGCCGTCCGCGCCGGCCGCGAACGCCTGGCACGCCCCGGTGGGGCTGAGCATCCCGGACTGGGTGAACGCGCTGAACAGCCCGGGGCTGAGCAGGACGTTCACCCCGCCCACCAGCGCCAGGTCGCACTCCCCCGCCTTCAGCGCGGCGACGGCCCGGTGCACGGCCACGAGGGAGCCCGAGCACGCGGTGTCGACCGCTTCGCTGGGTCCGCGCAGGTTGAGCAGGTAGGACACCCGGTTGGCCAGCACGGAGTGGGCGATGCCGGTGGCGGTGTGCGCCCGCACCGGCACGCCGTGATCCTTGAGCAGGTCGTCGTAGTCGGAGGTGGACACCGCCGCGAACAGGCCGGTGCTCGTGCCCGCCAACGAGGACGGCCGGTAACCGGCGTCCTCGACCGCGCGCCACGTGGTCTGGAGGAACAGCCGCTGCTGCGGGTCCATCAGCGCCGCCTCGCGCGGGGCGATGCCGAACAGCCGGGCGTCGAACCGGTCCACGTGGTCGAGGAACCCGCCGCGGACGCCCGCCGCCTGCTCGTCGGCCAGCAGGTCGGTGCGGTCGGCGGGCACCGGGCCGACCAGGTGCCGGCCCGCGAGCAGGTTGTCCCAGAACGACTCGACGTCCGGTGAGCCGGGGAACACCCCGGCCATGCCGATGACGGCGATCCCGTCCGGGAGCGCGGCCGGTGCGGGCGCGGGCGCGGGTGCGGCCTCCGGCTCCTGCCCAACGGCGACGGCGGTGTCGGCGGCGTCGGCGGCGTCGTTGGGGTCGGTGTCGGCGGCAGCAGCGGTGGCCGTGGTCGCGGCGGCGATCTCGGCCCGGTGCTCGCGGTCGAGGTATGCGGCGAGCGCGCCCAGGGTGGGGTGCTCGAACAACACCGTCGGCAGCAGGTCCAGGCCGTAGCGCTCGTTGAGCCGGTTGACCAGTTCGGTGAGCGTGATCGAGTCGAAGCCCTGCTCCAGCAGCTCCGCGTCCAGCTCCACGTCGTCCGGTTCGACCAGCAGGAAGTCCGCGGCCAGCGCCTGGAGGTCGGCCGTCACGACCGGCAGGACCGACGCCACCGGGCCACCGGCGGCCGGGACCTGCCGGGTCGCGCGGTCGGCCTCGGCCGCACCAGCTGTGGCGGCGGTCGAGACGGTCACCCTGCTGACCCCGCCGGCCACGGCGCGGTCGAACGCGGCCAGGGCGGCAGCGGTGGGCAGCGGGCGCAGGCCCCAGCGACGCCGCAGCAGCTCCTCGGTCGCGCCGTCGACGGTCATCCCGCCCTCGGCCCACAGCGACCAGCCGATCGACACGGTGCGGCCCGCGCGCAGCCCCGCCGCGCGGCGCTGGTCGCGCTGCTCGGCGAACGCGTCCAGGAACGCGTTGGCGTAGGCGTAGTCGGCCTGGCCGGGGTTGCCGGTCTCGGCGACCACCGAGGAGAACAGCGCGAAGAACTCCAACGGCTGGTCCGCGGTCGCCTCGTCCAGGGCGAGCGTCCCCGCCACCTTGGGCCGCAGCACGGCGGCCAGGTCGTCGGCCGTCTTGACGACGAGTCGGGAGTCCCGCCGCACCCCGGCGGCGTGCACGACGCCGCGCAGCGGACCGACCCGCTCCACCAGCGCGCGCAGCGCGACCGGGTCGGCGACGTCGACCACCTCGTGCGTCGCGCCCGGGATGGCCGCCACCAGCGCCCGCCGCCGGTCGTCGAGCGCCGAGCGCCCCGCCAGGACGACGGTCCCGCCGCGGCGGGCGAGGTGGCGGGCGACGTGCAGGCCGACCGCGCCCGCGCCACCCGTCACCAGGTAGGTGCCCCCGGTCGACGGGGTGGTCGGCGCACCGGGGTCCCACCCGGTCGACGACTTGACCAGGCGTTGCCCGCCGGCGTGCCGCACCTCGGTCACGCCGGCCTCGCAGGACAGCAGTTCCGCGGCGGTCGCCTCGGCCAGCTCGGCGGCCGGGGCGGCGGCCCGCGCGCCCTCGAAGCCCACCACGACGGCCCGCAGGCCGGAGTGCTCCAGCGCGGCGGTGCGCAGGGCCCCGGCGGCGGCCACGTCGTGCGGTCGGGCGTGGGCGGTGGACGCCGAGTAGGTGTAGACCGCCCGCACCGGCCTCGGGCCGCCTTCGGCGAGGACGGCGGCGGTGAGCCACAGGAACGGGGCGAACCCGTGCCCGATCTCGTGCGCCACCTCGGCGGCGGAGGACGGGGCCGCGCCGGGGTCCCAGCAGCGGACCACGGCGTCGGGCAGCACCCCCCGGATCGCGAGTTCGCGCACCACCAGCCCGTACTGGGCCTGCTCGCCGGCGACGACCTCGTGCGTGCGGTGGTCGACCCAGCCGTGCAGGACGCCGGGCACGAGCACGACGCAGCGGACGCCGTCGCGTTCCAGGCGGTCGGCGACGGCCTCGCCGGTCTCCGCGTCGGAGGCCAGCAGGACGGCGGTCGTGGGCGCGTCACCGGCAGGTGCGGTCGCGGCCGGCCGCCAGACCGGCGTGGCGTAGGAGCACTCGTCCACCGTCCCGGTGGCCCGGATCTCCAGCCCGCGCAGCGACACCAGCGGTCGACCGCCGGAGGTGGTCAGGTCTGCGTCGTACAGCTCGCGCGGACCGGTTCCGCCCACGCGGGTCACGTGCACCTCGCACGGACCGGCGAGCACGTCGTGCACGGCCAGCTCGGCCAGCGCCACCGGGACGCGCACCGACGACCCGCCGCACGCGGCGGCCACCGCCTGGAGCGCGCCGTCGAGCAGGGACGCGTCCACATCGGACCGGGGAGCCACCCGGGGGCTGAGCCGCGCCCACGCCACGCCCTCGCCGGTGCGCAGCTCGTCCACGACCCGCAGCCCGGGACCGTGGGCGAGGCCGGCGGCGGCCATGCCCGCGTAGAACCCGGCGACGTCGACGGTGTCGGTGCAGCGGTCCGCGACCGACACGGGCGGGCGGGGCGGGGCGGGGTCGTCGGAGAGCAGCCCGGAGGCGAGGAGCGCGCCGGCCACGCGCACCGCGAAGCGGGTGCCGCCGTCCGCGGGGGTGAGGTCGACCGGCACCGGTCCGGGCAGGTCGTCCACGAGCACCGGCGCGTGCCAGCGCAGGTCGCGCAGGACCGCGGCGGGGTGCCGGTCGCGCGCCGACTCGACCACGGCGGCGGCGGGCAGCCAGCGGACACCGCCGACCCGGTGATCGGCCAGGTGCTCGGGCACACCGGCCCCCGACTGGTCGACGACCGACCGCTCCACGGCGACCTGTTCGGCGGCCAACCGCTCCACGGCGGCCCGATCGGCAGCGGCCCGGTCGGCGGCCGACTGACTGGCGGCAGGCTGGTCCGCGGCGAGTCGGTCGGCGGCCAACTGGTCGGCAGCGAGCCGGTCAGCGGCAGGCAGGTCAGCGATCGGTCCCGGTGCCCAGTAGCGGTTGCGGTGGTCGAACGGGTAGGTGGGCAGGGCGACCACGCGGGGCAGCGGGCCGGTCCAGCGGGCGCGCCAGTCCACCTCCGCGCCGGCGACCCAGGCCGCGGCGACGGTGGCCGGGGACGCGTCCGGCGGCACGACGGCGTCCGTGCGGACGGCGGTGCCCGACGTGACCGCCGGGTGCTCCCCACCACCGGCGAACGCCCGCAGCGCGTCGACCAGGCCCGCCAGGTCCGTCGTCCGCACGGCGACCCGCGCGGGCATCTCCCGCCTGCCGAGCTGGGTGGTCCGGGCGACCCGCGCCAGGTCGACGTCCCCGCCGGCCAGGTGGTCTGCGACCCGGCCGGCCAGGACGCCGAGCCGCTCGTGGTCGCGCGCGGACAGCACGACCAGGTGCTCGCCGCCGAACTCGACCTCGACCTCGGGCTCGACGCGCTCCGCCACGTGCTCCTCCAGGACGATGTGGACGTTGGCCCCGCCCGCGCCGAACGAGCTGACCCCGGCGCGGCGCGGGCGGCCGACGGGTTCGGGCCACGGCGCGGCCTCCCGCTGCACGCGCAGCGGCGAGTCCCGGAAGTCGATCTTCGGGTTGAGCCGCGTGAGGTTCGCGGCGGGCACGAGGGTGCGGTGCCGGAGCTGGAGCAGCACCTTGGTCAGGCCCGCGATGCCCGCCGCGCCCTCCAGGTGGCCCAGGTTGGCCTTCACCGAGCCCAGGGCGCACTCGTGCCCCTCGGCACGGCCCAGCGCCCGGTTCAGCGCGGCGACCTCGATCGGGTCGCCGAGCTGCGTGCCGGTGCCGTGCGCCTCGACGTAGTCCACGGTCGCCGGGTCCACGTCGGCGCGGCGCAGCGCCTCGGCGATCAGCGCCGCCTGCGCGCTCGGGTTGGGCACGGTGTAGCCGCTGGTCTTGCCGCCCGCGTTGGCGAAACCGCCCCGGATGACCGCCCACACGTCGTCGCCGTCGGCGAGCGCGTCGGCCAGCGGCTTGAGCAGCACCGCGCCGACGCCCTCGCCCGGCACGTAACCGTCGGCGGCGGCGTCGAACGCGCGGCAGCCGTCGCCGCCGGCGAGCATGGTCATGCCGGACAGCGCCACCAGGTGCGCGGGGTGCAGCACCAGGTTCACCCCGCCCGCGACGGCCTGCCGGCACTCGCCCCGGCGCAGGCTCTCGCACGCCAGGTGCACGGCCGTGAGCGACGACGAGCACGCCGAGTCGACGGCCAGGCTCGGACCGGTCAGGTCGAAGGTGTACGACACCCGGTTGGCGATGGACCAGTACGCCGAGTGCGCCGCCGGGAACTCGCCCCTGGGCCACCCGTCGACCGCCGCGAGCTTGCCGTAGGACCCGTACATCACGCCGACGAACACGCCGGTCTCGCGGACCGCGCCGTGCCGACCGAGGTGGCCGGTGCTCTCCAGCAGGTTCCAGCAGGTCTCCAGGAACAGCCGCTCCTGCGGGTCGACGGCCGCCGCCTCGCGCGGCAGCACGCCGAACAGCGGGGCGTCGAAGGCGGCGATGTCGTCGAGGAAACCGGCCCACCGGCCCCGGCTGCGGTGCGGGACACCGGGCCGGGGGTCGAAGTGGGTGCGCCAGTCCCACCGGTCGGCGGGCACCTCGGTCACGCAGTTGGCCCCGGCGAGCAGGTTGGTCCAGAGCGCGTCGAGGTCGGGTGACTTCGGGTACCGGCCGCTGACGCCGATGACGGCGATGTCGCCCTCCCGCACCTCCCGCGACCGCGTCACGGCGGGCGGGGCCGCAGCGGGTGCGGTCGCGACGGGGGCGGGCGCGGGGTCGTGGGCCGGGGTTCGCCGCGCGGCGAACGCGTCGGCCAGCCGGGCGGCCAGGTCCTCGACCGTGACGTGCTCGAACAGCAGGGTGGCGGGCAGCTCCCCCAGGTCCTCGGAGAACCGGCGCAGGATCTCGGCCCCGTTGAGCGAGTCGACGCCGAAGTTCTCGAACGTCTCGCGGTCGCCGATGGCCGACTCGGGCAGCTTCAGCACGGCCGCGAACACCGAGCGCACGTAGTCCCGCACCTCCCGGTCGGCGGAGGGCAGGGCGAGCCCGTACTCCGCGAACCGGTCGACGTCGGCCTTGAGCACCAGCGCCTGCCGCACACCGGAGGCCGACAGCGCGCGCAGGACGGCGAACCCCTCCTCGGGGGAGATCGACCCGACGCCGAGCGCCGCGAACCGGCGGGCGTGGGCCTCGTCCGCCACCGCGCCGACGCCGCCCCAGTAGCCCCAGTTGACGACCGTCGCGCCGGCCGCCGCCGCGACGGCGTCGAGCGCGGTGCTGCCCGCCGCGTAGTTGGCCTGCCCCGGCGGGCGGACGAACGACGCCGCGGAGGAGAACACCACGCGCACGTCCAGGTCCTCGTCGGCGACCGCGTCCAGCAGCGCGACCGCGCCGTCCCGCTTGGGTGCCAGCACGTCGGCGAACGCCTCGTCGGTCATCGTCGCGAGCGGACCGTCCCGCCACACGCCCGCGGCGTGCACGACGCCGTCGAGGCCGCCGAAGCGCTCCTTCGCCGCGCGCACCGCCCAGCGCGCCGACGCCGGGTCGGTCACGTCGGCGCTCAGGTAGAGCACCTGGCCGCCGGCGGCGGACACCCGCGCGGCGCGCTCGCCGATCGCGGCGTCGGAGGGGCGGCGCCCCACCCAGACCAGGTTGGCCCGGTGCTCGCGCGCCAGGTGCTCGCTCAGCGCCAGGCCGAGGCCGCCCGCGCCGCCGGTGATCAGGTAGGTGCCGCCGTCCGCGAACGCCGGCCGGGTCGGGGCGGGCAGCGCGAGGGGCGCGAACCGGCGCACGAGCCGCTGCCCGCCGCGCCACGCCACCAGCGGCTCGACCAGGTCCTCGGCGACGACCAGGGCCGCCGCCCGCGCGGTGTCGCCCGGCACGGTGTCGCCCGGCACGGTGTCGCCCAGCGCGGTGTCGTCCAGCGCGGTGTCGCCCGGCACGTCCACGCAGCCGACCCGCCAGCCCGCGTGCTCGGCCCCGGCGGCGCGCGCCAGGCCGATCAGCGCGGCGGCCTCGGGCCGCACGGGGTCGCCGTCGCGCACCGCCACCGCGTCGGCGAGGACGACCCGCACCTCCAGCGTCGGCCTGACCCGCGCCAGCGCGCGCAGCAGCCGGAACGCGGCCGGAACGGCGTCCGGGTCGGTCGTGCCGGCCGCCACCACGTACACCAGGTCGGCGGCGGGGTCGGCGGCGTCGAGCGCGGGCCGGCGGACGTCGTCGCCCGCGTGCTCGGCGGCCAGCGCGGCGGCGAGGGGTTCGCAGCCGGGGGCCGCGTGCACGGCGACGACCCGACGGGGGCCGACGACGCGGACCGGCGTGGGCGCGGGCGTCCACTGCGGCACGTAGACCGGGACCTGGACCGGGCTCGCCGCGCCCCGGTGCGGGCGCAGCGCGAGGCCGGAGAACGAGACCAGCACCCGCCCGTCCGCGTCGCACAGGCGCACGTCGAACCTGTCCTCACCGCTCGCGCGGACCGCGTGGGCGTGGGTCGGGACGCCGTCGTCGTGCACGACGACCTCGTCCACGCCGTGCGGGACCAGCGGCGTCGGGCGCTCACCCACCAGCGCGGCGACGGTCTGCAACGCACCGTCCAGCACGCGCGGGTCGGGGCGGTGCCCGACCGGTTCCCGGCGCGCGAGGGTGGCCAGCGCCTCGTCGTCACCGGCCCGCAGGTCGGTGACGACGCGGAAGCCGGGGCCGTAGCGCAGGCCGGCGCGGTCGAAGGCGGCGTACAGGTCGGTGACCGGCACGGACCGGCCGCACCGGGCGCGGGCGGCGGTCAGGTCGACACGTCGGGCCTCGCCCCCGGTGGTGACCCGACCCGTCGCGCAGGTCTCGCCGCCCTCCGGCGCGAGGCGGAAGGCCGTTCCGTCGAGGGTCAGGGTGGCGGTGGTGGGCCGGTCGACGACCAGGGGCCGCGACCAGGTCACGTCGCTCAGCCGCAGGGGTCCGGTGAGGCCGGCGCGCCGTGCGGCGGTCACCGCCAGGGCGACGGTGGCCGCACCGGGCAGCACGGGCTTGCCGGCCAGCACGTGGTCCACGACCAACGGGGCGTCGGGCTCCAGCGCCAGCGTCACCGGCCGGGTGTCCACCGCTCCGGCGGGCACCGGTCCGGCGAGCGCTGCAACCTCGGGCGCCGTGACCTCGGGGGTGGTGGCTTCGGGCGTCGTGACCTCGGGGGTGACGATCCAGTGCCGGTCGCGGGCGAAGGGGTAGTACGGCAACGACACGGGCCGGCCCGGCAGGTCGGCGAACACGGCGGCCAGGTCGCCCTCGCCGTGCTGCCAGTCCAGCGCGACCCGGTCGAGGTCGGTGTCGCCGCGGACCGGCTCCGCGCCGGCGAGGTGCCGGTCGAGCTGGGCGCGCAGGTCGGCCAGGTCCCGGGCGACGAACGCGACGCGGTGCCGGAAGTGCGCCCGGCGCACGGCGAGGGTGTGCGCGATGTCGGTCAGGTCGCCGCCGCCGAGCACGCCCGAGTGGATCATGCCGGCCGGTTCCAGCGCGGCCCGCAGGTCGGCGACCCGGGCGCGCAGCGCCTCCGGGGTCCGCGCGGACAGCGCCACCACGGACCGCTCGGGGCGCGGCCGGGGGTCGGCGGGCGCGGGCGGGGCCTCCTGGAGCACGACGTGGCAGTTGGTGCCGCTGAAGCCGAAGCTGCTCACCACGCCCGTGCGGACGCCGCTCGGTCCCGGGTACCAGTGCGCCCGGTCGGGCAGGACGCGCAGGGGTCCCCCGGCCAGGTCGATGTCCGGGTTGGCCTCGGTGAAGTGCGGCGACGGCGGCAGCTCGCCGTTGCGCAGCGCCAGCACGACCTTGACCAGGCTGGTGATGCCGGCGGCCAGGGTGGTGTGGCCGACGTTGGCCTTGACCGAGCCCAGGACGCCCGGCGCGCGCCGTCCGCCCAGCACCTCGGCGAGGGCCTTGACCTCGATGGGGTCGCCGAGCGCGGTGCCGGTGCCGTGGGCCTCGACGTAGTCGACGTCCTCGGCGGAGATGCCCGCGCGGGCGTGGACCGCGCGCAGCAGTGCCGCCTGCGAGGTGGCGCTGGGCGCGGTGATGCCGTTGGTGCGGCCGTCGCCGTTCACGCCGCCGGCGCGGATGACCGCGTGCACGCGGTCGCCGTCGGCCAACGCGCGGTCGAGGCGCTTGAGCACCACGGCGGCGCACGCCTCGCCGAGCACGATGCCGTCGGCGGAGGCGTCGAACGGCGCGCTGCGGCCGGTGGGCGAGAGCATCCCGGCCTTGCTGGTCCACACGTGCATCCGGGGCGTGTTCATCACGGCCACGCCGCCCGCGATGGCCGTGTCGCACTCGCCGGCGCGCAGGCTGTCGCACGCCAGGTGCACGGCGACCAGCGACGACGAGCAGGCCGTGTCCACCGCGATCGTCGGACCGGTCAGGTTCAGGTGGTAGGCGATGCGGGCGGGCAGGATCGACGTGGCGCTGCCCAGGAAGCTCTGGCCGGTGTCGTCCCGGCCGGCCTCCTCGACCAGCCGCAGGTAGTCGCCCGCGCCCGCGCCGACGAACACGCCGCACCGGCCGCCGCCGACCTGCCCGGCGTCCTCCAGCGCCGACCAGGCGGTCATCAGGAACAGCCGCTGCTGCGGGTCGACCAGTTCCGCCTCGGCGGGCGAGAGCTGGAAGAACGCGGCGTCGAAGCGGTCCACGTCGGACAACATCGCGGCCCAGCGGCTGTTCGTGGTGCCCGCGCGCAGGCGGTCGGGGTGGTAGACCGCGTCCACGTCCCAGCGCTCACGCGGCACCTCGCGGACGCTGTCGTGGCCGGAGACCAGGTTGTGCCAGAAGGTCGGCACGTCGGGCGCGTCCGGGAAGCGGCCGGACACGCCGATCACCGCGATGGCGTCACCGGGGTACGACTGCGGGCGCGGCTCCAACTGCGGCTTCGCCTCCGACTGCGGCTGTGGCTCCGGCTGCGACTTCGCCTCCGGCTGTGGCTCGGGCTGCGCCGCCGACTGTCGCTGCGGTTCGGGCTGCGGTTCAAGCTCCGACTCCGGTCGGTGCTCCGGCTCGGGGCGCGTCTCGGCGTCGGCCCGGGCGGGTTCGGACTCGTCGCCCTCCCCGGCCAGCGGGCTCCGCTCGGTGCGGACGCGGCGACCACGCGGCGCGGCCAGGGTCAGCGGCGCGGCGGCCGGCCGGGAGGGCGCGCTCAGCACGACCCTCGGCGGTCGGGACGCGGCCGGGACGCTGATCGCGAGAGCGGACGTCGCGGGGGCGGAGGTCGCGGAGGCGGAGGTCGCGGGGTCAACGGGGGCGGGGGCGACGGGGGCGGGTTGGGTGGGCGCATCTGCGAGGGCCGCGTCGAGCAGCGCCCGGGACCGGCCCGCGACCTCCAGCACGTGGTCGGTCAGCCGCTCGACGTCCGGGTGGTCGTAGACGGTCACGGAGTCCAGGTCGAGCCCGAACCGCTCGTTGACGGCCCGGACCAGGCTGACCGCACCGATGGAGTCCACGCCCAGCTCGCTGAACGTCCGACCGGGGTCGATCTCGTCGCGGTCCACGAAGAGCTGCGCGCACAGCGATTCCTCGATGACCTCGATCACCTCGGTCCGAGCGGGCAACGGACGCCCCATGGAGGGATGGGGGGATTGTTCAACAATCCGCGCGGCGGCGACAGGAGCAGGGGTGGCGGACGGCGAGGCGACCGGCGCAGTGGCGACGGGGGCAGTGGCACCAGCGGTGTAGGCAGTGGGAGCGGGAGCCGCCGGCACGGAAGCCACGGGCGCGGGGGTCGCCGGCACGGAGGTCACGGGCGCGGGGGTCACGGGCGCGGGGGTGCCGTTGCGGCGGAAGGCGTCGGCCTTGTCCTGGTGCGCGCGCACCCGTTCCAGCGATTCGGCCCCGAGCACCCGCTCGTGCAGCTCCACCTCCCGGCGCACCACACCCGACAGCTCGGCCAGCACCCGACCGGCCAGCTCCTCCTTGAGCGCGACGACGGCGGCACGCGGCTGGGCGGCGATCGACCGCGCCAGCTCCAGCGCCGCCGGCAGCACGTCGGCCGCGTCGTGCACGACGACGTGCGCGCCCCGCCGCTCCAGCTCGGCCCCGGACAGCGTCCGCGCGCCGAAGAACATCTCGGACGCCGTGGACGCGCCGAACCGGCGCTGGAGCGCCTGGGTGGCGCCGACCCCGGGCGTGAACCCGAACTTGAGGAAGTTCGCCGCGTACCCCGCTTCCCGGGCCAGCAGCACCACGTCCGCGTGCAGCCCGAACGCCAGGCCGCCGCCGGCGGCGTGGCCGTCCATCGCGGCGATCACCGGCAGCGGGCAGCGCGGCAGCCCCTCGTAGACGAACGGCGCGTCGGTGAACCGGCCGTTGCCGTCCGCGAGGTCGGCCAGCCCTTCCGGGGTACCGCCCATGCAGAACACGCCGTCCGAGCCGGTGAGCACGACGACCTTCAGGTCGGTGCGCGCCGCGACCTCGGCGAAGGTCGCCTCCAAGGCGGCCAGCAGCTCGGCCGTGAACATGTTGTGCCCGCCGCGCATGGTGACCAGGGCGATGCCCTCGGCGGGCACGCGCAGCTCGACGGGGGAGGCGGGGGACGCGGGGGTCTGCACCGTGGTCTCCTCGTGGTTCGGTGCGGCGGCCGGCGATGCGGAGCGCCACCGGCCCACCCAGTGGGCCTGCTCGCGGAACGGGTAGGTGGGCAGCGGGACGCGGCGGGCGCCGGGTTCGGCGCAGCGGTCCCACGGGACGTCGGCGCCGGCGACCCAGGCCGCGGCCAGCGCGGTGAGGTCGCCCGCGCGGTGCAGCTCCAGGCAGGTCCGCGGGTCGGGTGCGGTCTCGGGATCGCCGACGCCCCACGCGCACCCGGCGGAGGCGGGGCCGCCGTCGAGGTAGCGGCGCAGGCCGGCGCGCAGCTCGTCGGCGTCGGCGGCGACCACGGCGAGCCTGGTGCGCAGCGGGACGCGGCCCGCGGCGAGGGTGTGGGCGATGTCGCGCAGCGCCGGCCCGGCACCTCCCGGCACCGGTGCCGAGCGCGCGGCGACGAGGGCGGCGAGGTGCGCCGGGGACGCCTCGGGCCCGGCGGTGACCGGCAGCGGCGCGTCGAGGACGTCGTCGCAGCGGCGGGCCAGTTCCCGCAGCATCGGCAGGTCGAAACCCAAGTCGGTCAGCGGCTCCGCCGGGTCGACCCGGTCCGCGGGCACGTCGAGCAGCGCCGCGACCTGCTCCAGCAGCACGGCGAGCACGTGGTCCGCGCCCGGCCGTCGCGGTTCCCGGTCCAGCACCCCGAGCAGGTCTTCGGCACGGCGGCGCAGCGCCTCGTCGTCCCGCGCGGACAGCACGAACAGGCGGGTGGCGGCGACGTCCGGCGCGGCGACCGTCCGGGGCGGTTCCTCCACGACGAGGTGGCCGTTCGCGCCGCCCGCGCCGAACGCGCTCACCCCGGCGCGCAGGACGTCGCCGCCCACCGGCAGCCAGGGGCGCGCGTCCCGCTGCACCGCGAACGGCGAGCCGTCCAGCCGCAGGTGCGGGTTCAGCTCCTCCGCGTGCAGGGAGGGCACGAGGGTGCGGTGCCTCATCTGGAGCAGCACCTTGGTGAGCCCGGCGACGCCGGCCGCCGCCTCCAGGTGGCCGATGTTGGACTTGACCGAGCCGATCGCCACCGAGCCCGCCGGCAGGTCGGCCCCGAACGCGGCGCGCAGCCCGTCGAGTTCGATCGGGTCGCCCAGGGACGTGCCGGTGCCGTGCGCCTCGACGTAGCCGACGGTTCCCGGGTCCACACCCGCGCCGGTCATCGCGCGGCGGATCAGGGAGGTCTGCGCGGTGGGGCTGGGCACGGTGAACCCGCCGGTGTGGCCGGTGTGGTTGAGCGACGTGCCGCGGATGACGCCGTGCACGTGGTCGCCGTCGGCCAGCGCCCGGGACAAGGGCTTGAGCAGCACCACGCCCACGCCCTCGCCCGGCACGTACCCCGCCGCGCCCGCGCCGAAGCTGCGGCACCGACCGTCCGGGGACAGGAACTGGCCCTGGGAGAGCTGGAGGTACTTCTGCGGGTGCACGGAGGTGTTGACCCCGCCCGCGAGGGCCAGGTCGCACTCGCCGCGCCGGATCGCCTGCACGGCCAGGTGCACGGCGGTCAGCGACGACGAGCACGCGGTGTCCACGGACAGGCTGGGGCCGGTCAGGTCGAGCACGTGGGAGACCCGGTTGGCGACGGAGGCGTGCATGGCGACGGGCGCGACCCCGGCGTCCTGGTAGAGCTGGTAGTGGCTCCACGTGACCCCGGCGAACACGCCGACGTCGTGACCGGCCAGCACCCGGCCCGCGTCCTCCACCGCCTGCCAGCAGGTCGTGAGGAACAGGCGCTCCTGCGGGTCCATCCGCTCGGCGTCGCGCCGGGAGATGCCGAAGAACGCGTGGTCGAACCGGTCGACGCCGTCCAGGAAACCGCCCCAGCGGCTGTAGGTCCGGCCGTCGACACCGGGGCGCGGGTCGAAGTGGGCGTCGTGGTCCCAGCGCTCGGCGGGCACCTCGACCACGCTGTCCACGCCGTCGAGCAGGTTGCGCCAGAACGCGTCCAGGTCGGGGGCCTGCGGGTAGCGGCCGGCGAGCCCGATCACCGCGATCGCCCCGTCGTCCGCCGTCTCCCGGACCTCCTCCACGCGGCCCGGACCGGCGGACGGCGACCCGGCGGGGGCCTGCTCGACGGAGGGCGACCCGGCGGGGGCCTGCTCGACGGAGGGCGACCCGGCGGCGGGCTGCTCGGTGAGGGGCTGCCTGGCATGGGGCTGGGCGGCATGGGGCTGCCCGGCATGGGGCTGGGCGGCGGGCGGCGGGACGAGGTCGTCGATCCGCGCCGGGTCGCCGTGGACAACGACCGCGACGCCGTCGGGACCGGTCAGCAGGCGGTCCAGCACGGCCAGGCCGTCGGCAGTGGGCATCGGCGCGGTGCCCTGCACGTCCCACACGCGGCGCAGGGCGGTCTCGGGCAGGCGCATCCCGCCCTCGGCCCACATGGGCCACGCGATCGCCACGCTCGTCCCGGCCCGGTCGGACCGCTCGGCCCGGCGGCGGGCGAAGTCCTCCAGCGCGCCGTTGGCGTAGGCGTAGTCGCTCTGCCCGGTGTTGCCGATGGCGGCCGTGAGCGACGACGCCACCGCGAAGAAGTCGAGGGGCGCGTCGCCGATCGCCTCGTCCAGGTGCACGGCCCCGAGCAGCTTCGGCCCGAGCACGGCGCGCAGGTTGTCGGCGGTCTTGCGGACGAACAGGCCGTCACGGGTCACCCCGGCGAGGTGCAGCACGCCGTCCACCCGGCCGAAGCGGGCACGGGCGGCGGCCACGGCCGACGCGGTGGACGCCGCGTCGGTCAGGTCCGCGCCGACGGGCAGCACCCGCGCGCCGAGCGCGGCGAGGCGGTGGGCGCGTTCCACCAAGCGCGGGTCGTCGGCGTCGCGGCCGACCAGGACCAGGCACGCGCCGGGCCGGCGGGCCAGGTGCTCGGCGACCGGTCCGGCGACACCGCCGGCCGCGCCGGTGACCAGGTAGACGCCGCCGGCGGACCGCACCGCCGGCGCCGCGGGTTCCGGCACCACCGGTTCCGGCACCGCCGGCAGGTGGCGGCGCACGGAGCGCACCGCGCCCCGGTACCGGACCTCGGCCTCCGGCGAGCGGTCCCCCGCCTCGGCCAGCACCAGGGCGGCCAGGACATCGGCCGGCACGTCCTCGACCTCGACCGCGCGGCACCGCACGGACGGCGACTCGGCCGCGATCGTGCGCGCCGCGCCGGCCACCGCCGACCCGAGCGAGCCGTCGTGCACGACGTGCACCGCACCGGCCGCGCCGGTCCGCGCGAGCGCTCCCGCCACGTCCCACAGCGCACCGCCGGCCTCGGCCGGGTCCGGGGCGTCCAGGGCGAGCACGAGCACGGTGGCGGACCGGCCGGTGAGCAGGTCCCCGGCGTCCTGGCCGGTCGCGTCGACCAGCGCGCCGCCGTGGCGGCGGCGGAGGGCTGCGGCCAGCGCCTCGCCCCGCGCACCGGGGACGCGCACCACGACCACGTCGCCGACCGGTGCCGGGACCGGGGCGAGCGGCGTCCACACGGGGCGGTAGACGCGGGTGGTGACCTCGCGAACCGGAGCGGGAGCGGAAGCGGAACCGGGAGCGGGAGCGGGCTCGGCGGTCGCCCCGTGGAAGCCGTGCAGGCCGCCCAGGTGCCCGGCCACGCCCTCGATGTCGGTGAACTCGAACAGCAGCGTCGGGTACAGCGTCGTCCCCGCCGCGCGCTCCAGCTCGCGGCCGAGGTCGAGCAGGGCCACCGAGTCCAGGCCCAGGTCGTAGAAGCCGGCGTCGGCGGGCACGTCCGCAGGCACCCGGCCGAGCACACCGCCGACCAGCTCCCGCAGGTGCGCGCGGTGCGCCCGGACGGCCTCCGGGCCGGGCGGCAGGACCCCGCTGCTCCCCGAAGGCGACTCCACGACGGGCGTCTCCAGGACGGGCGACTCCAGGACAGGCGGTTCGGCGCTCGTCCCGCCGTGCAGCAGCCGGGTGATCAGGCCGGGGAACCTGATCCGCTTGCACGTCAGGCCGCGCACCTCCGCGCACAGCAGGCCGTCCTCGTCGTAGAGGCCGTAGCTGTTGGTGATCACGTCACCGGAGTCGGCCAGCACCTCCACCCCGGCCGCGTACAGCCAGGTCCGCCCGCGCAACGGGCGCGGCGCGCGGAAGCCCTCCACGAACATCGGGATGAACGGGTCCCGGGACACCGCCTCGGTCTGCCCGTAGGCGGCGATCGTGGAGGCGTCCATCTTGGCCGGGTGCAGGTGGAACAGCTCCTCGGACCCGGCGGCGGGGTCCAGGTCCAGTTCGGCGAGCAGGTAGCCGTCGCCCACGTGCAGCGTTCCCCGGCACGTCATGGCGGCCCCGTGCCGGATGTCCTCGGCCCGCGCCCGCGCGTACAGCTCGGCCAGCTCGTAGCGCCGCACCGCGCCGGCCCGCAGCGCCGCCGGGTCGATCCGCCCGTCCGCCTCCCGCTCGTCCAGCAGCAGCCGCGCGGTCAGGTTGGTGTGCCACGGGTTGTCCCCGCCCTCCCACCGGCTCGACACGGACACCGCCCGCACGCCGCCCGCGTCCGGCGCGCCCACCAGCACCCGGATCTCCCTGCCCCGGCCGGGTTCGGTCGCGATCGGCTCGGGGAACAGCACGTCCCGCAGGTCGGCACGGGTGTGCGGCAGGCCGGCGCCGGCGAGCACCCGGTGCACGGCGTCGAGCAGCGTCACGCCGGGCATGACGGACACGCCGTGCACCCGGTGGTTGTCCATCACGAAGTCGTCGTGGGCCAACTGGATGCGGCAGTCGATGGCGCCGTCGTGCATCACGGGGTCCTTTCGCCTTGCTCGCCGGTGCTGTGCTCACTCGTGAAGCGCAGGGTCGCCAGGGACGTCACCAGCCGGGGCGGTGACGGCGGTGGTGACACCGGCTGCGGTGACACCGGCTGCGGTGACACCGGCTGCGGTGACACCGGTGGAGGTGGTGGCGTGCGGTCGATCCAGTGCCTGCTCCGCCGGAACCCCGGTGGCGGCAGGGGTGCCCGCCGGGGCGTGTGCGGGGGCGGGTTGGAGACGATGGCGTGGGCGTTGGTGCCGCCGAGGCCGAAGGCGCTGACCCCGGCCACCCTGCGCCCGCCCTCCCACGGCGCGGTCGCGGTCGCCGGGCGGAACGGCGAGGAGGCGAAGTCGAACCTGGGGTTGGGCCGCTCGCAGTGCAGCGTGGCGGGCACCACGGCCCGTTCGACCGCGAGCGCGGCCTTCACCAGCCCGGCGATCCCGGCCGCGCTCAGCAGGTGCCCGATGCCGGACTTGACGCTGCCGACCGCGCAGAACCCGGTGCGGTCGGTGTCGGCGCGGAACGCGTCGGTCAGCGCGCGCAGCTCGATCGGGTCGCCGATGCGCGTGGCCGTGCCGTGCGCCTCCACCAGGCCCACGTCCCGCGCGGACACCCCGGCGAGGTCCAGCGCCCGGCGCACCACCGCCGCCTGGGCGGTCGGGTTGGGCGTGGTGAGCCCCATGGTCCGGCCGTCGTTGTTGACGGCCACCGCGTCGATCACCGCGCGCACGCGGTCACCGTCGCGCAGCGCCGCCGCCAGCGGCTTGAGCAGCAGCACCCCGCACCCCTCGCCGGGCACGAAACCGTCGGCGCGCTCGTCGAAGGTGCGGCACCGCCCGCTGGGCGACAGCGCCCGCGCGGCGGTGAACTCCACGTAGGGCTCCTCGTCCAGCAGCACGTCGACCGCGCCGGCCAGCGCCAGCTCCGACTCCCCCGCCAGCAGGCTGCGCACGGCGAGCTGCACCGCGACGAGCGCCGACGAGCAGGCGCTGTCCACCACCAGGTTCGGCCCGTGCAGGTCGAGGTGGTGCGCCAGGTGCGCGGCGATGAAGTTCTGGTCGCCCGAGGGCCCGCCCGCGCCCGTGCGCCTGCGGTAGTTCGACATCCGCGCGCCGACGAACACCCCGACGTCCCGGCCGCGCACCTCGTCGTCGTGGTAGCCGCCGTCGCGCAGCGCGGTCACGGCGTTCTCCAGCAGCAGCCGGATCGCCGGGTCGAGCGCGTCGGCCGAGGCGTCGTCCAGGCCGAAGTAGGCGGCGTCGAACCGGTCGATCCCGTCGACGAACCCGCCCCACCGGCTGATGCTGCTGCCGGGCGCGTGGTCGGTGCGGTGCAGCCCGTCGACGTCCCACCGGTCGGCGGGCACCTCGGTGATCGCGTCCACGCCGTCGACCAGGTTGCGCCAGAACGAGTCCACGTCCGGTGCGCCGGGGAAGGCGCACGCCATGCCGATGACCGCGATGCGGTCGTCCACGACCCGTGCCGGGGCTCCGGCGGCGGGCGCGGGCCCCGGCGCCGGGGGCAGGGGCGTGCCGAGGACGGCGGCGAGCCGGTCGACGGTCGGGTGCTCCAGCACCAGCGAGGGGTCCACCGGCCGGCCGAGCCGGGCCTCCAGGCGCACGACCAGCTCGGCCAGCAGCACCGACTCCAGGCCGAGGTCGGCGAAGGGCGTGGCCGGGTCGATCGCGGACGCGTCCGCGCCCAGCGTCTCGGCCACGACCCGCGTCAGCCAGTCGTGGTCGCCGCCGGGGACGGCCGCGCGCGGGGTGGTCGCGGGGCGGTGCCGCAGCGCGGACACCGGGTCGAACCCGCCGGGGGCGGCGGGCGCGGGCAGCAGCACCGGCCGGGCGGTGGCGACCGCGCGGTCCAGGCAGCGGAGCGCCTCGTCGTCACCGAGGGCGCGCAGGCCGACGGCGGCGCAGGCGGCCTCGCCGGACGCGCCCGAGCCGCTGTCCCGCCACACCGGCCACTGCACCGAGGTGAGGCCGCGCACGCGGGCGACGGCGTCGAGGACCGCGTTGGCCGCCGCGTACCCGGCCACACCCGCGCCGAGCGCGGGCAGGGCGGCCGAGACGGACGAGAACAGCACCGTGTACGCGGGCCGGTCGGGCGCGCAGGCGTCGAGCAGGTCGGTCAGCCCGTCCACCTTGGCGGCGAAGGCCCGGTCGAGGTCCGCCGGGTCCTGCCGGCCCAGGGGCGCGGGCGGGCCGCCGGCGTCCCCGGCGCAGTGCACGACGCCGCCGATGGGCCCGAGTTCGGCTCGCACCGCCGCGACCACCGAGGCGGCGTCGGCCAGTTCACCGGACCACAGCCGCACGGTCGCGCCCGCCGCCTCCATCCCGGTGACGGCCGCGGCGATCCGGGCGTCGCGGGCGGGCAGGCCCGGCGCGTTCCAGCGCTCGCGGTCGGCGACCGGGCGGCGGCCGAGCAGCACGACGCGCCGCGCGCCGCGGCGCACCAGGTGCCGCGCCACCGCGATGCCCAGCCCGCCCGTGCCGCCGACGACCAGGTGCACCCGGTCGGGGTCGGGCACGACCGGGTCACCGGTGTCGGTGACGGGGGTCAGCGCGGGCAGGTGCCTGGTGCCGTTGCGCGCGCAGACCTCGCCCGGGGCGTCGGTGACGACCCACTCGGCGGGCACGTCGCGTTCCGGCGCGTCGGTGTCGAGGGTGGTGGCGAGCACCGCCGGGTGTTCGGCGGTCAGCACCCGGGCGAATCCGGCGACCTCCGCGCCGGCCGCGGTCGGCACCGGTCCGGGCAGGTCGGCGAGGCCCGAGGTCACGTGCAGCACCCGCAGGGCGCCGGTCCGCGACCGCAGCAACGCCTGGAGCAGCGCCACGCGGGCGTGCCTCGGGACCGGCGCGGGGTCGAGGTCGCACAGGTCCAGCACCCCCGCGGCGGCCGGGGCGACGCCGGTGGCGTCCAGACCGGTGGCGTCGGGACCGGTGACGTCGGGACCGGTGACGTCCACGAGGGTCGCGCCGCCGATACCGGCGGCCACGCGCCGCGCGAGGTCCGCGGTGGCCGGGGTGTGCAGGCACAGCACGGTCCCGACGACCGGCGCGGTCGGGGCGACGGCGACGGCCGCCACCCAGGTCCGCTCGTACAGGGGCACCTCGACCGAGGGCGCTCCGGCCGCAGGCGCTCCGGTCACGGGCACTCCGGTCACGGGCACTCCGGTCGAGAGCCCATCGGCCGAGCGCGCATCAGCCGGGCGCACCTCGGCCGAGAACGGCGCAGCCGGGCGCACGTCGGCCGAGAACGGCGCAGCCGGGCGCACGTCGGCCGGGAACGGCGCGGCGGGTCGTGCGGCGACCGGCTCCGCTCGCTCAGGGCGCTCCGCGCGCTCCGAGCGCTCCGGCAGGCGGCACGGGACGCGGTCGAAGACCGTGCCCGGCAGCGCCACCGGGCGGTGGCCCCCGTCGTCCAGCAGGGCGAAGTCCGCGTCCTCACCGGCCGCCCACCGGGCGGCCAGCTCGTCCGCCGGCAGGGCGCGCGGGTCGAGTTCCGGGGTCGTGGCGCGTTCGTCGGCCCGCGCCACCCGGCCCCGGTGCACGGCGGTCGGGTCACCCGCGAGGAACCGCGTCAAGCGCTCGCCCGCCTCGGCCCGGGACGACGCGGCGAACGCCAGCCGCTCCACGCCGTGCTCGCGCCCGACCTGGAGGGTGAAGGCGATGTCGGCGAGGTCGTCGGCGGCGGTCAGGCCGAGCAGGTACGCGCCCGCGTCGCGCGCCGAGGCCAGGCCCGGCGGCAGCTCGCCGCGCGCGATCCGCTCCAGCTCGGCCCGGAGCGCGGCCGGGTCGGCGGCGGGGGTCGCGAGGAGGTGGTCGGCCAGCCGGCGGGCCTGTTCGGCGAGGCCGGTGGCGGTGCGCGCGGACAGCACGACCACGGCGGGCCGCGCGGGTCGCGGCGACCGGGGCGCGGCGACGAACTCCTCCACGACCACGTGCGCGTTCGACCCGCCCGCGCCGAAGGCGCTGATGCCCGCGCGGCGGGGGCCGGACCGGGGCGCGGGCCACGGCGCGGCCTCGCGCTGCACCGCGAGCGGGCTCGCCGCCCAGTCGACCTCGGGGTTGAGGCGCTCGGCGTGCAGCGACGGCACGAGGGTGCGGTGCCGCAGCTGGAGCAGCACCTTGGTCAGGCCGGCGATCCCGGCGGCGGCCTCCAGGTGGCCGATGTTGGACTTCACCGACCCCACCGGGACGGAACCGGGCGCGAGCCCGTCGCCCAGCGCGCGGCCCAGCCCGGCGATCTCGATCGGGTCGCCCAGCGACGTGCCGGTGCCGTGCGCCTCCACGTAGCCGACGGTGTCCGGGGCGATGCCCGCCTCGCGCAGCGCCGACGCCACCACCTCGCCCTGCGCCACCGGGTTGGGCACGGTGTAGCCGGAGGTGTGGCCGCCGTGGTTCACCGCCGTCGCCCGGATCACGCCGTGCACCCGGTCGCCGTCGCGCACCGCGTGCGCGAGCGGCTTGAGCAGCACCGCGCCCACGCCCTCGCCGGGCACGAACCCGTCGCCCTCGGCGGAGAACGCGCGGCACCGCCCGCTGTCGGCGGTCATCCGCATGGCCCGCTGCTGGACGAACTTGTTGGGGTGCAGGGACAGGTTGACGCCACCGGCGACGGCCACCTCGCACTCGCCCCGGCGCAGGCTGTGCACGGCCAGGTGCAGGGCGGTCAGCGACGCCGAGCACATCGTGTCGACGGTCATGCTCGGCCCGGACAGGTCGAACGCGTAGGACACCCGGTTGGCGATGCCGCCCGGCGTGGACCCGGTGTAGGCGGGGTCGCCATCGGCGGAGCGCTCCACGCCCAGGAACGGGTACTCGTTGTGCATCGCGCCCACGAACACCCCGACCCGGCCGCGGTGCCGGTCGCGCAGCCTGCGCGCGGAGTAGCCCGCGTCGTCCAGGGTGAGCCTGGCGACCTCCAGGAACAGGCGTTCCTGCGGGTCGATCAGCGCGGCCTCGCGGGGCGCGATGCCGAACAGCAGCGGGTCGAAGTGGTCCACGTCGGACAGGAAGCCGCCGTGCACGGACCCGGCGGGCCAGTCGGGGCGCGCCCGGTCGGCGGGCAGCGGGGTGACGCGGTCGCGCCCGGCGACCAGGTCGGCCCAGAACGCGTCGAGGTCGTCGGCGCCCGGGTAGCGGCCGGCCAGGCCGATCACGGCGATCGCGCCCGCGTCCGGGAACGCCTCCGGGGACGGCTCCGGGAACGGCTCGGGGGACGGCACGGGTGCGGGTTCCGGCTGCCGGGCGGTCACCCGCGCGCCGGTCCCGGTCAGCCGGGCCGCGACCCCGGCGAGGTCGCGGTGCTCGAAGAACAGCGTGGCCGACGCCGGCCCGAAGCGCTCGCGGACGAACACGGTCATCCGCACCGCCGCGGCCGAGGTCAACCCCAGGTCCGCCAGGGGCGTGCGCGGTCCCACCCGCTCGGGCGGCAACCCGGTGACGTCGGCGAAGGCGGCGCACAGCTCGCGCTCGACGTCGGAGAGGTCCGGGGCGGACGCGGCCGGCAGGCCGCTCCGCGCTCCGACCGCCTCCCCCGGGCCGAACCTGCGGGTGGGCAGCGGGACGTGCCGCGCCGGAACCGTCCACAGGGGACGCCAGTCGACGTCCTCGCCCGCGGCCCAGCGGCGTGCCCGCTCGTCGCGCACCGCGACCGCTCCCCCGGCGGCGACCGCGTCGAGGTCGGCGATCAGCGCGGCGAGGTCGCCGGCGTCGAACGCGGCCCGCACCGGGCGCGCGGCCCGACCGCACTGCGTGGTCCAGGCGACGTCCGCCGGCCGGGGCCGCGCGTCCGCGAGGTGGTCGCGCAGGGCGGCGGCCGAGGACCGCAGCGCGGGCGCGTCGTCGGCCGACAGCAGCACGACGGCGGGACCGGCGGGTTCCGGGCGCGGCGGGACCGGGTCGGGGGCGCGCAGCACGACGTGGGCGTGCGAACCGGTGGCGCCGATCGCCGTGACCAGCGCGCGGCGCGGCCCGCCGGTCCACGGCTCGACGGCGGTGCACGGCCGGACCGGGAGGCCGGTCCAGTCGACCAGCGGGCTGGGCTCGTCCGCGAGCAGGGTCGGCGCGAGTTCGCCGTGCCGCAGTTGCAGCAGCACCTTGGTGAGCTGCGCCAGGCCGGCGGCGGCCTCCAAGTGGCCGGTGTTGGGTTTGACGGTGCCGACGGGCACGGGGTCGCGGCGGTCGGCCAGCAGCGCGCTCAGCGCCTCGACCTCCGCCGCGTCGGCGATCGTCGCGCCGGCCGCCGCGCACTCGACGTAGCCGAGGTCCTCGGGACCGACGCCCGCCGCCTCCAGCGCGGCCGACGCCGAGGCGCGCAACGCCTCCGCGTCGGGCGCGCCGAACCGGCCGCCGCCCGCGTGGCCGAGGGCGCTGCCCTCGACGAGCGCGTGCACGGTGTCGTCCGCCGCGTCGGCGGCGCGGCGCAGCAGCAGCACCCCGGCGCCCTCGCCGGGCGACCAGCCGGGGCCGGCCGCGTCGAACGCGCCCGTGGAGCCCTCTTCGGCGACCAGGCCGAGGTCGGACAGCAGCGCGGCGTGGTAGCCGTGGCCGATCAGGTTCACCCCGGCCACCAGGGCCGCGTCGCACTCCCCCGCCCGCAGCGCGGTCGCGGCGAGGTGCACGGCGGTGAGCGCGGAGGAGCAGGCCGTGTCCACGGCCACGCTCGGGCCGGTGAACCCGAACGCGTGCGAGACGCGGTTCGGCAGGTCGGCGGCCAGGGCGGACAGCACCGCCCGGTCGCCCGCGCGCCACCGGTCCGCGCCGACCTGCTGGTGGTCGTGCCACATGGCGGCGGTGAACACGCCCACCCGGGAGGGCAGCGACGCGGGGGTGTGCCCGGCGTGCTCCAGGCACTGCCAGGCGGTGTGCAGCAGCAGGCGCAGCTGCGGGTCCACCGCGTCGCCGTCGACGGACGGGAACAGCGCGGCGTCGACCGGTTCGACGCCCGGCAGGTAGCCGCCGGGCACGGTGCCGAGCACGTCCCGGCGCGCGGCGGGCGGCGGGGCCACGGCGGTCGCGCCGGACCGCAGCAGCCGCCAGAGGCCGTCCACGTCATCGGCTCCCGGGTAGCGGCCCGCGACACCGATCACGGCGACCTCCGCCGGGACCGCGCGCGGCGCGGGGAGCCTGCCGGCGGCGGCCGTCGCGCGCCCGGCCGGTCCGCCGAGGAAGGCGTGCAGCAGCACGTCGTCCTCGGCGAGGCCGAACTCGCCGCGCACCCGGTCGAAGGCGAGGTCGCCGATCGGGCACAGGCCGAGGCCCGCGTCCGCCTGGCCCAGCATGAGGAGCTGGCCGAGGTAGCCGGCCTCCAGCGACAGGTAGTGCCGCGCGTCCTCGCCGTACAGCGGGGCCACCGACCGCGTGCTGCCGACGAGGTACAGCTCGAAGGCCGCCCGGTCGTGCACGGGCCGGTTGTAGACGAAGTGGACGGACCGGTCGATGGCCGGTTCGGCGGTGACGAGCACGAGGGCGTGCTCGTGCGGGTGGTGGTAGTACAGGCCGGGTTCCGCGCCCGTGACCGCGCCGGACCGCAGCCGCACGTAGACCTGCACGCCGTAGGTGTCGCCCGCGGAGGGGTAGAGCCTGCGGGCGCGGCCGTCGACCTCCGCCTCGCGCAGCAGGGCGAGCAGCGCGCCGAGTTCGGCGACGTCCACCGGCCGGTCGTCGAACTCGCGGGTGCTGGCCCGGCGGCGCACCTCCGCGGCGGTCGGCACGGGCCCCGGCAGCGCGACGCGGCGGGCGTCCGCGCCGAACCGCCGGGTGCCCCACCCGGCGGCCTTGAACGCGGCCCGCTCCTCGGCGGAGAAGAAGTCGACCACCGCCGGCGGGCCGGACTGCGCGGGGTGCTCGGGGTGCGCCGGGTGCGCCGGGTGCGCGGGTGGATCGGCGGGGCGGTCCGCCACCGCCCCGCCGGGTTCGGGGAGACCGCCGGTCAGCTCGGCCACGTGGGCGGCGATGGCGGTCACGGTCGGGTCGTCGAGCAGCACCGCGACCGGGATGCGGCAGCCGTGCGAGCGCTGGAGCGCGCCGGAGACCTGCATCATGGTGAACGAGGTCGCGCCCTGGTCCCAGAGGTCGGTGTCCGGGTCGATCTCGGCCACGCCCAGCAGCGAGGACAGGATGCCGCGCAACTCCTCGGCGATGGTGGACGCGGACGCAGCCGCCACGGCGGGCCCAGCAGGCGCAGCGGACGCAGAAGGCACGGCAGACGCAGCAGGCACGGCAGGCGCAGCAGGCACAGCAGCGGCGGCAGGCACGGCTGTGGCCGGCGCAGCGGCAGCAGGCACAGCTGCGGCCGGCACGGCTGCGGCTGGCGCAGCGAGCGCGGCTGCGGCAGGCACGGCGGCCGGCGCAGCGAGCGCGGCAGTGCCCAGCGCGGCGGCGGCAGGTGCGGCGGGTGCGGCAGCAGCGGGTGCGGCGGCAGCGGGCACAGCCGGGGTGGCGGGCACCGGCCAGGGCAGGGCGTCCCGGTCCAGCTTGCCGTTGGCGGTGGCCGGGAACACGGCCAGCGGCACCACCGCGTTGGGCAGCATGTAGTCGGGCAGCGTGCGGGCGGCGTGCGCGCGCAGCTCGGCGGTCGTCACCGGGCCGCCGGTGGGCACGACGTAGGCCACCAGCCTGCGGTCGCCGCCGGGGTCGGTGCGCGCGAGCACCACGACGTCCTGCACGCCGGGGTGGCCGCGCAGCGCGTGCTCCACCTCGCCCAGCTCGACCCGGAACCCGCGGACCTTGACCTGGCCGTCGGCCCGGCCGAGGAACACCATCACGCCGTCCGGCCGGTACAGCGCCCGGTCGCCGGTGCGGTAGAGCCTGCCGCCGGGTTCGGGCGAGAACGGGTCGGCCACGAACCGGGAGGCGGTCAGGGACGGCATCCCGAGGTAGCCGACCGCCAGGCACTCGCCCGCGATGTAGAGGTCGCCCTCGACGTCGACCGGGCACGGGCGCAACCGCTCGTCCAGCACGTAGTAGCGCGCGTTGTCGATCGGCCGGCCGTACGGGATGCTGCGCCACTCGGGGTCCACCCGGTCGACGCGGTGGAAGTTGGACCAGACCGTGGCCTCGGTCGCGCCGCCGAGGCTGACGACCTCCGCGCCGCGGAACACCCGGCGCAGCTCGTCGGGCAGGCTCAGCGGGGTGTAGTCGCCGCTGAGGAACACCAGCCGCAGCGAGTCGGTGCCGGGGTCGCCGCCGCGCAGGTCCGCCAGCAGCGGCATCACCTGGGCCAGGGTGGTCGGCGCGGAGTTCCAGAAGGTGATCGGCTCGGTGCGCAGCAGGTCCAGCAGCACGACCGGGTCGCGCAGCTGCTTCTCGTCGGCGACGTAGACCGACGCGCCGCACCCCAGCAGACCGAACAGGTCGAACACGGACAGGTCGAACCCCAGCGAGGTCACCATCAGGCCGGTGTCGGCCGGGCCGAACGCGAAGGTGCGCCCGCACCAGTTCAGCAGGTTCAGCAGGGCCCGGTGGTCGACCGCGACGCCCTTGGGGGTGCCGGTGCTGCCGGAGGTGAAGATGACGTACGCGAGGTCGTGCTGGTCGGTGACCGGCGTCGGCGGGTGGTCGGCCGGCGCGGTGTCGGCCACGTCCAGCAGGCCGGTGCCGGCGGGCGCCTCCCAGCGCGGGCCGGTGGTCCCGAGCACGACCTCGACGCCGCTGGAGCGCAGCATCGACGCGGCCCGCGCGGCGGGCAGGGCCGGGTCCACGGGCACGTAGCAGCCGCCCGCCTTGAGCACGCCGAGCACGGCGGCGACCAGGTCGGGTCCCCGGGACAGCGACACCGCGACCGCCGTGCCCCGGCGCACGCCCTTCGCCCGCAGGGCGTGCGCGATCCCGTTGGCGCGGCGGTCCAGCTCGCGGTAGGTGGTGGTGCCGGTGCGGTGGCGCACGGCGACGGCGTCCGGGGTGCGGCGGGCCTGGTCCTCGACCAGCACGTGCGCGGGCCGGTCGACGGGGAACGGCGCGGCCGTGTCGTTCCAGGCGTCCAGGTCGGGCGCGGCGGGGCCCGTCACGCCCTCGGCGCGGGCGTCCCAGCCGGTGCCCTCCGCGAGCGCGGCCAGCAGCGCGGTGAACCGCTCGAACGCGGCCTCGACCGCGCCGGGCGCGAAGTCGTCGGGCACGGCGTCCCACCAGCAGGACAGGACGTCGCCCTCGGCCATCGGGATGCAGTCCAGCGACACGTCGGGCGTCGCGGTGCGCCACGGGGCGGTGCGCGTGCCGGGCGGGAGCGCCGCGTCGCCCATCTCCAGCAGGCCGGTCCACACGACCGGGAAGCCGGAGCCGGTGGTGTCGCGCTGCCGCAGCACCTTGCGGCGCAGTTCGCCCAGGCCGCCGACGGCCGACGCGGCCAGGTCGGCGGCGAGCAGGGCGTGGTTGTCGGCGGCGCGCTCGGCCACCGTCCGCCCCGCCGGGCCGCGGGCGAGCCAGCTCAGCACGGTGTGCTCGCCGGGCCGCAGCGCCTCGGTCCCCGCGGTCCAGCGCACCACGGGCACGGCGAAGTCGCGGTCGACGCCCGGTTCCAGGGCGGTCAGCAGCGCGGCGACCAGCACGGCGTCCGGGTGCAGGCCGCGCGCGTCGATCTCGGCGCGCAGCGCCGCCCACCCGGTGAGCCGGGACGACAGCCGGGTGCGCCGCCGCCCGGCGGCGGGGGTCACCGGGGGTCCGGCGGGCAGGTCGGCGAGGCGGTCCCGCCAGTGCGCGGACGCGGCGGCGACCTCCGCCGGGGACGGTGTCGGCGGCACGTGGTCGGCGGGCTCGGGCAGGTACCGGGCGTCCGCGCCGGCCGTGCGGGCGACCAGTTCGCGCAGCACCAGGTGGATGCTGCGGCCGTCGAGGACGATCAGGTCCACCGCGGCGTGCAGGGTGGCGGAGCCGTCGGGGCGGCGCACAACGCGCAGCTCGCACTGCGGCCAGCGGCCCAGCGGGAACGCGGCGCCGACCATGTCGGCGGCGGTGCGCTCGGCGAACGCGTCGGCGTCCTCGTCGGCGGGCAGGTCGACCACGGCGACGTGCGCCCGACCGGGCCCCTGCGGCAGCACGACCAGGTCGCCCTCGTGGGAGGCGCAGGAGCGCAGCGCGTCGTGCCGGTCGACGAGCCTGGTCCACTCGCGGGCCAGCGCGTCGACGTCCAGGTGGTCGAACTCGAAGCCGTGGTGGACCTGGCAGCCGTCGTCGTCGGTGCGCTCGGCGACGCGCGCCACCCAGTACGCCTGCTGCAACTCGTTGAGCGGGCGGCGGACCGGGGCGGCGTCGGGCGTGGCCAGCACGTCCAGCGCGGTGGCGAAGCGGGCGGACAGCACCTCGGGGTCGCCGGTGGCGAACCGGTCCGCGGCCACGTCCCAGCGCCACGCCAGACCGCCGCGCCAGGACCACACCTGGCAGTCGAGGGCCACGCCCGACGTGCGGCTGGAACCGTGCACCACCGCGTCGGCGAAACCGCCGTCCTCGCCCTCGTGCGCGGCGTCCAGCAGGCTGGTGAAGACCACCGGCAGGTCGGGGGCGGGTCCGCGCCCGCGCAGCGCCCGCAGGGCGGTGACGCCCGAGGTGCCGATGTGGTCGAGGTCGCGCCACAGCAGGTCGTGCACCTCGCGGGCGGCGTCGTCGAACGGCCGGGCCGTCGTGGCCGGCGCGGCGAACACCGCGGTCGAGGTGAAGGCGCCGACCACGCGGTCGGCGGTGGCGGGCAGGCGGGTGCGGTCGCTGGTGGTGAGCACGACCGCGCAGGGCTCGGGCGGGCCCGGCCGGGCCAGCGACTCGGTGAACGCGGTCAGCAGCAGGGCGGTCGGCGAGACGCCGAGCCGGTCGGCGCGGGCGCGCAGGGCCGCCCACCGCCCCGGGTCGAGTTCGCCGCCGAACTGCGCGCGCCGCCCCGACGACCCGGCCGCGGGCCGGAGCCGCACCGGGGCGGGCGGCAGCGGGTCGAGCCGGGCGGTCCAGTGGGCCAGGTCGGCCTCGCGGGCGGCCGGGTCGCGTTCGGCGGCGAGGAGCAGGGCGCAGTCGCGCAGCGACAGGGGCGCGGTGGGCGGCACGTGCGCCGGGTCGGTGTAGAGGCGGTGCCAGTCGGCGAGCAGCACGGCCAGGCCGCGGCCGTCGACCGCGAGGCCGTCGAGGGCGAGGTGCACCACGGCGGTGTCGTCGGCGTCGAGGGAGATCTCCACCGCCGCGAGGGGTTCGCCGAACCCCGGGACGCCCCGCTCCAGGCGGTCGCGCACCGCGCGCACGTGGGCGGCGAAGGCGTCCGGGGTCGCGTCGCGCCGGTCGTGCACCGGCACGGGGGGCGCGGCGAGGTCGGGCAGGACCCGTTGGGTCCCGGTCTCGGAGACGACCAGCCGCAGCGCGTCGTGGTGCGCGACGAGCCGGTGCCACGCGGCGACCAGCCGGTCGCAGTCGGCGTCGGGGACGGTGAACTCGCGGTGGACGCGGCAGCCGACCGGGTCGTCGGTCAGCTCCGGGTCGCGGCCGACGACGTACGCCTGCTGGAGGGGGCTGAGGGGGAACGGGTCCGCGGCGTCGCCGGCGGGGGCCGTCGCCGGGGCGGTCGCGGCGCCACCGTCGGCGCGGTCCGCGAGTGCCCGGTCCGCGAGCACCCGGTCGGCCGGCGCCCGGCCTTCCGGCGCCCGGCCTTCCAGCGCCCGGTCCACCAGGGCGGTGGAGTCGGCGCCGGCCAACCACTGCACCGGCACGTCGACGCCGAGCCGGCGACGCAGTTCGAGCACCACGCGGGTGGCCGCGATGGAATCGAGCCCGCATTCCCGGAGGGTTCTCCCGGGAATCGGGTCGGCGGCGGGGAGCACTTCGGCGAGAATTGCCGAGACAACCGAAAGGACATTCTCGCGGTTTGCCGCAAGCGTCGATTCCACGGCTACCTCCGGATATGTCGACCAAGTGGAGGGTAACAACCGCCGCCGTGGATTCCTGCTCACAACTGAGCATGCCGGGGGTGCCGCGCGGGGAGCGCGGCACCCCCGGCCGTCAGCACGGACAGCCCTCCAGGAAGGCCGTCATCCGGGACTCGTTGATGCACAGGAACGAGTCGGGCACCGATTCCACCAGGCCGGCGTCCCGGAAGCGCTTGAGGAAGTACCCGACGCGCGACCGGGTGGTGCCGACCATGCCGGACAGGTCCTCCTGGGTGATCCGGTCGCGGATCTGCACGACGTAACCGCAGTCGGCCCTGCTCCCCACCTTCTGCGCCAGGTGCAGCAGGATCGCGGCCAGCCGCCGCTCGCTGTCCATGGTGAGCAGGTTGGTGATCATCTGCTGCTGCTCGACGACCCGCTCGCCGAGCTTGACGATGAAGTCCTGGAGCAGCGCGTCGTCCGACAGCGCCTGCCGGAGCCTGGACGCCGGCACCTGCCGCAGCACGGTGCGGGTCATCGCCATGGCCGACTCGGCGCGCGGCGGGCCGAACAGCGCCAGCTCGCCGAACGTGTCACCCTCCGGGTGAATCGACAGCAGACATCGCTTGCCGTCCCGAGAATAGGCGACGGTTTTCACCTGGCCGCTTTCGACCAGGTACACGCCGGAATCCCGGCTACCGACGCTGTAAATACTCTCGTCTTTCTCCACGACTAGCCGCGCCGCGCCTGCGCAGTTGTTGCGGATATATGACGAAATACCACTCGTGGACCGTTCGACGACATTGCGGGATGAGCGCACGGAGCACCCCCAGTGTGCATTGTTCGGGCGGATCGAACACGGTTTAGAATGTGCTGCATGTGATGGGACCGCGGCCTCGCGGCCGCCGAACCGGTCCCCTCGGGACTTGCTCAGCCGACCGGCGACCCGGTCCCCGCTAAGCGGGACCGGAGCAGGCCGGTCAGGTGCGCCGGGGCGCGGAACAGGGTGAGGTGGTCACCTTCCGGCTCGACGTGCAGCCGGGCGGCGGACAACCGCTCCGCCACCGCGAGCGACCCCGCGGGGTGCGCGGTGCTGTCCTGTTCACTGGTCACGACCAGCGTCTCGGCCGCCACCCGCGCCAGGTAGGGGCGGGCGTCCTGGGACATGATCACCAGGTTGAGACGGCAGTAGCGGAAGAACAGTTCCTTCGAGGCGTACGGGTAGAGCACGAGGTGCGCCAGGTCGGCGGGCACCCCGGCGAGGGCGTTCTGGAGCAGGACGTCGTGCACGACCGCCGCGGTCTCGCGGTCCTCGGCGGCCATGCCCATCAGCGCTTGCAGGTTGCGCTGGTGGTCGGTCTTCGGCGCGTCGTCGCCCAGGTCGAAGTCGCCGTGCCACAGGCTCAGCGAGTCGACCCGGTCGGGCAGCTCCGCGGCGGCGGCCAGGGCGAGCAGCGCGCCGCCGCACATGCCCGCCACGTGCGCGGAGGGCACCCCGAACGCGTCGAGGACCGCCGCCAGGTCGGCGACCTGCGCGGCGACGTCGTGCGCCAGGTCCACTTCGGACCCCAGGTCGGCGAACAGCCAGCGGCTCTCCCACGTGATGACGCGCCGGTCGGCGGCCAGCGCGCGCAGCCAGCCCTCGGCCAGGCGCACCGGCATCCCGCACGGCAGCACCAGGAGCACCGGCGGCGCCGAGGCGGGACCGACCGCCCACGCGGGCAGCCGCGCGCCGTCGGCCGTCTCCACCACGACACCGTTGTCGGGCGCGAGGAAGTCGTCCGCCAGCGCGCCCGCCACGACGGCGTCCACATCGGACGGTGCGGGCAGGCCGGCGGCGGCGAGCGCGGCGGCCGTGCCCGCCAGGTCGAGGTGGTCGCCCACCACCCGGCTCAGCGCGGGCAGCGCCGCACCGGCCGGACCGACCTCGAAGCGGGGACCGCCCGACAGCGCCGTGACCCGGGCGAGCAGGTCGGTCGCCGCCGCGGGCCACGGCGAACCGTCCTCCGGGGCCGCCTC
>NZ_JBPKJK010000081.1:0-39150 GCF_051756985.1 Saccharothrix sabaoui | reverse complement strand
GCCGCCTGGGGGGTGCGGCCCACCGCGGCCGGGGGGAGCGACATCAAAGGAGCGACACCGGGGGAAGCGCCACCGGGGAGTGGCACCGCCGGGTCGCGGAGGGGACCGACCGGGTCAGCGCGTCGCCGCGGGGTCCCCGCCGGCGACGAGGTGGTTCAGGCCCTCCAGGTCCGGGATGGCGATCACCCGCCGGGTGTGGGTGCGCACGAGGCCGGCGTCGCGCAGCTCGGCGAAGCCCTTCTCGGCGGTGCGGGGCTTCATCCCGGCGATCGAGGCCAGCTCGACGTTGCCCAGCCCGACGGCCAGCGTCCACGTGCCGTCCGGCGCGCGGTGCCCGTGGCTGCGCGCCAGGTGCAGCAGCACCCGGCCGACGCGGGCGGAAGCAGGCCCGGACACGACCCGGCGCAGCTCGTTGGACCAGCGGATCTGCTCGACGACGGTGCGGGCCAGCTCCACGAACAGCTCGTGGTGGCGGTCGAGCAGGATGCGGAACCGGCGCCGGTCGATCAGCCGCGCGGTCACCGGGGCGCAGGCCACGACCGTCGCGCTGCGCGGCGCGCCGTCCAGCGCGGCCATCTCGCCGACCAGGTCGCCCGCCGTCCGCAGCCCCAGCAGCGCCCGGTCCGGCGCGTCGGCGTGCACCTTGACCGCGCCGGTCAGCAGCAGCACGACGTGGCCCGCGTCGTCGCCCCGGTGGAGCAGGACGTCGTCCGAGGCGTAGTCCACCCGCGCGCCCGAGTCGAGCAGCGCCTGGGCGGTGTGCTCCGACAGGCGCCCCAGCAGACCGCGAAACCGCCTACCGCCGATCATGCCCACCCCCAAGGGTCCGGGTTCGTCACGTCGGAACGGACGACCTCCCGACCGGATCATCCCACCGCGCGGTCGCGGGTGCGGTCACCCCAGGGTAGTCCGGCGGACCGCACCCGCGAACCGCAGCCGGCTCTCGCACCACCTCCGGCGGACGGGCGCCCGCGGGCCGGTCGAGCGGACCCCGTCGCGGCAGGACGGGCGGGCCGCCGACGCGGTGCCCGCCGACGCGGTGCCCACCGACGCGGTGCCCACCGACGCGGTGTCCACCGACACCGGCCCGGCCGTGCTCCGGTCGGCCACCTGGGCACGGCGCTGGTGCGGCGGGTGTCCTTCGACGGCCTCGACCCGGCCTTCCCCCGGGCCCCCGCCCCCGGTCCCGGGTGATCACGCGCCGGTGCCCGGCTTCGGGAAGACCCCGGCCCGCCGTCGGGGCGGCGTCAGGGGACGACGACGACCTTGCCGGTGACCGTGCCCGACTCGGCCAGCCGCACGGCGTCCGCGATCCGCTCCAGCGGCACGCGGGCGGCGATCAACGGGGCCAGGGAGCCGTCGGCCACCAGCGCCAGCACCGCGCCCAGGTCGCGGGCGACCTTCGCGCGGAAGCCCGCCGCGTCGCGCTTGCCCGCCCAGACGTTGAAGAACGTCGCGGTGCGGCCGTTGGGCAGCGCGTTCCACCACAGCAACCGCACGAACAGCTTGAGCACCGCCGCCTTCGCCGACCCGGAGGTGTCCTTCGTGGACGCGCTGCCGTAGGCCACCAGCGCGCCGCCCTTCGCGAGCAGCCGGTAGGAGTCCAGCACGCCCGGGCCGCCGACGTGGTCGAACACCGCGTCCACCCCGCCGGGGGCCAGCTCGCGCACCCGGGCGGGCACGTCGTCGGCGCGGTAGTCGAGCGGGACGGCGCCCAGCGCGCGCACCGCGTCGAGGTTGCGCGCCGAGGACGTGCCGATCACCTCGGCGCCGGCCAGGCGGGCGAGCTGCACCAGCAGCGACCCGACGCCGCCGCTCGCGCCGTGCACCAGGACCGTCTGCCCGGCCCGCACCCGCGCGACGCCGTGCAGCATCCGCCAGGCCGTGATCCCGTTGACCACCAACGCCTCCGCCTGGGCGGGATCGACCCCCGCCGGCACCGGCACCAGGTCGGCCGCCTCCACCAGGGCGTGGGTCGTCCAGCCGCCGACCTTGGTCAGCGCCGCGAACCGGCCGCCGACCAGACCCGGGTCCACGCCCGCGCCGACCTCCGCCACCACGCCCACCAGGTCGTAGCCGGGCACGAAGGGGAACGCCGGCTGGTCGTAGTACCTGCCCAGGCGCATCTGCTTCTCGGCGAACGACACCCCGGACGCCTCGACCCGCAGCAGCGCCCGACCCGGACCGGGGGAGGGCACCGGGCGGTGGCGCAGCTCGAACCCGCCGGGCTCGACCACGCCGGGGAGCACGACCTCCAGCACCTGCTCCGCGGAGACCTGGGACATGACTTCCTCCTTGTGTGAGTGGTTGGTCACTCACTCTATGCACGAGTGAACACACGACTGCGAAGCCGTGTCAAGCGTGCCTGGTCAGAGGAGGTGCATTAGTAAGTGGTCAGTCACTCACGCCGGTATCAGCGGCCGAACGCATGCTTCAGCAGCACCTTCGCCGCGGCGGGGTTGGAGCGCGCGGCGGGCAGCGACGCCAGCGCGAGCAGCCGCCACAGCACGTGCGAGCGCGCGACCCGCGCCGCCCGGTTCCAGCCCAGCGCGGCGAAGCGGTCCCCGTACTCGTGGAACAGGTTCCCGGCCTCGGTGTAGCTCGTGCCGTCCGAGATGGCCCGCGAGGTCTCCGAGCCGACGTGCTTGCGGTACCGGAAGCACACCTCGTCGTCGGCCACCAGCACCACGCCGCGCGCCACCAGGTCCAGCACCAGCGCCAGGTCCTGCACGACGGTGAACTCCTCGCGGAACCGGACCTCGCGGACCGCGTCCGCCTTCCAGCACAACGAGGGGAAGAACAGCCAGTTCGCGCGCAGCAGCGACACCGCCAGGTCCTCGCCGGAGAACGCAGTCGGCCCCTCGACCCTCGGCGCGTACGCCCGGCGCTTGCCCCGGTCCACCAGGCCGAGGGCCGGCGCGCCGTGCTGGTCCACCACCTCGACGCCCGGCTGCACGATCCCCGCGGTCGGGAACCGCGCGTGCAGCGCCCGCACCCGCCCGACGTAGTCGGGCAGCATCAGGTCGTCGTTGCCCACGAGCACCACGAGGTCGTGCTCGACCAGGTCCAGGCAGCGGTTGAAGTTGCCCGTCACGCCCAGGTTCCGCTCGTTGCGCAGGTACCGCACCCGGGGGTCGCCCAGCTCGGTGAACCACCCGGCGACGTCGACCGGCTGGCCGTCGTCGACCACGGTCAGCCGCCAGTCCTGGTCCCGCTGCGCGAGGACGCTGCGCACGGCCTCCTGCATGAGGGTCACGTCGCCGTAGAACGGCATGAAGACGTCGATGGTCATGAAGCCCGGTTCCACCTGTTCCGCGTCGCACCCGGCCCCCGTTTCGTCGCGGTGGCTCCGGGTATGACGGTCAGGATAGAGCTGATGGGAGGAGCGAGATGACGACCTCGGCGGAACGCGTCAAGGCAGGTCGCCGGCCTGTGCAGGCGTTCGCACTGCTCGTGGGCGCGGTGTTCCTGGTGGTCGGCGTGCTCGGTTTCGTACCGGGCGTGACCACCCTGTACGACCAGATGGCCTTCGCCGGCACGCATTCCCACGCCCTGCTGTTCGGTGTGTTCCAGGTCTCAGTGCTGCACAACCTCGTGCACCTGCTGTTCGGCGTCGCGGGCGTCCTCGGCTCCCGGGCGCGCGGCACCGCCCGGCTGTTCCTGGTCGCCGGCGGGTTCGCCTACCTGCTGCTCTGGGTCTACGGCTCGATCGTCGGCGAGGACGGCGGCGCGAACTTCGCGCCCTTCAACGCCGCCGACAACCTGCTGCACCTCGGGCTCGGCGTCGGCATGGTCCTGCTGGCCGTCGTGGCCACCGTTGTGGAACGCTCTCGGGGCCAGTACCCGGACCGCGAACAACGCGGTCGGTGACGCCCGGTTGACCGCCGGGTGAACGCGATCGCGTAAGTTCACCCAGGGAGGCGCTTGACTGGGAGGACGTTGATGGCGGGTTCGGCAAGCAGGAAGTTCGGTCGGATCGACCCGTTCATCCTGTTCCTGGTGGTGCCGATGCTGCTGCTGGCGGGGGTCATGGTGTGGGGCGGCCTGGCCTGGGTCGGGGCCGTGGTCGTCGTGTTCGCCGCGCTCGTGCTGCTGCTGGACTCCTGGACGAACCGGCCGCTGCCGTTCGACCTCCCGGAGGACGACGACTACGACTACGACGAGCCGCCGCCCCCCTCCGGCGGTCGCCGCTACTGAACGGCCGCTCCTGCCGGACGGCCCCGCTGCCGGATAGCCCGCGCTGCCGGACCGTCGCCACTGCCCGACTGCCGCCGCCCGTCAGTCGCGCGGGAAGGTCTCCGCGACCGCCGCGTCGATCGAACCGCCGCGCCCCGGCGCGAGGAACAGCTCGCGCAGCAGCAGCCCGCCCAGGTGGCGCGGGTCCAACCCGGACTGCCTGCCCCGCAACCGGTGCGCGAGCCCCGTCGCCAGCAGCCCGGCCCGCACCGCGGCGCCGGGCAGCCGGCGGACCGGTCGCGCGTGCCCCGCGGCCTCGGCGACGCGGCCGATCATCTCCGCCCACGTCAGGTTCTCCAGCGCCACCGGCAGGTCCTCGCCGGACGCCCGCTCCAGCGCGTCCACCGCGACCTCGGCCACGTGCGCGGCCGTCGTCGCGGCGCTGCCGCCGGGCGGGGCCACCAGCGGCGAGCGCGACCGCACCCACGCGTCCAGCGGCCCGGCCCAGTTCGGCAGCCGGTCGTGCGCCCGCCCGAACACGAACGGCAGCTCCAGCACCGCCACCGGCAGGTCCGGCCCGGCCGCCTCCCGCGCCCCGCGCGCCTGCGCCACCCGGCTCCGGACGTACGGGTGGCGCTCGGCCAGCCGCCACTGCGGGTGCTCGCGGTGGAAGTGCGTGTAGTACGAGCCGAGCACGACGGCCCGGGTCAGGCCCTCCTCGCGGGCCGCGGTGAGCAGCCGCACGACCGGCGCCACGTTGCCGCGCTGGAACACCGGGTAGGCGGGCCGGCGCGGCGTCTCCCGGTCGTCCGCGCCCGCCGCGAACACCACGCCGTCGTGCCCGGCCAGCAGCGCGCGGAAGTCCGCCGCCGTGGCCGTCGTCGCGTCCAGCGCGTGGTCGACCCCCGCCCGCGCCGTGCGCGCCACCGACGTCACCCCGTGCCCGGACGCCCGCAGCCGCGCCACGACGTGCTGCCCGACGAACCCGCTCGCACCCACCACCACGACCCTCATGGGCCGATCATGCCGCCTCAGGCGGCGCGCAGCGTCAGCAGGGAGATCTCACTGGGTGCGAACACCCGCAGCGGCGGGCCCCAGAACCCCGCGCCGCGGCTGGTGTAGAGCCGGGTGCGCTCGCCGTGCCGGCTCAGCCCGGCCAGCACCGGCTGCTGCAACCGCACCAGCAGGTGGAACGGCCAGATCTGCCCGCCGTGGGTGTGCCCGGACAGCTGGAGGTCCACGCCGGCCGCGACGGCCTTGCCGATCTCGCTGGGCTGGTGCGCCAGCAGCACCACCGGGTCGTCGGTGCGGGTGCCGGACAGCGCCGCGTCCAGGTCGGCGGCGTGGCCGGGTTCGCCGGAGTGCACGGCGGTGACGTCGTCCACGCCCGCGAAGACCAGGCGCTTGCCGCCGCGCTCCAGCACCCGGTGCTGGTTGTGCAGGCTCGTCCAGCCCAGCTCGGTCATGTGGTCGAGCCACGCCTGGGCGTTGCCGATGTACTCGTGGTTGCCCGACACGTAGAACCGGTGCGCCGCCCGCACGTCGCCCAGCGGGGCCGCCTGGCCGCGCCGCTGCTCCACCGTGCCGTCGGCGATGTCGCCCACGTGCACCACCACGTCCGCGCCCAGCGCGTTGACCGCCTCGACGGTGCCCCGCGACCACTTGGTGCGGTCGATCGCGCCGTAGTGGGTGTCGGCCAGCACCGCGACGGTGAGCCCGTCGAACGCCGGGTCCAGCCTCGGCAGCACCACGTCCGTCCTCTTGACCCGGGGGACGCGGCGCGCCTCGCGGATGCCGTGGACGACCAGGGCGGAGGCGACCACCAGCAGCACCACCGCGACGAGCCTCGCCCGGAACGGGTTGTCCACGCCCGCGAGCGCCAGGACCAGGCGCAGCACGTGGGTGATCAACGTCCAGGCGAAGAACACCCACGCCACGCCGAGCAGCAGGTGCGCGACCCGGGACGCCCGGTCGGAGTGCCGGCGGCCGTGCGCGCGGACCAGCAGCAGCGGGAAGGCCGCGGAGACCACCACGAAGAACGCGGTGCCCACCACCTGCACCGGCCACGGCCACCGCGCGCCGGGCGCCAGCAGGCCGGCCCACGGCACCCAGAACAGCAGGGCGGTCACCACCAGCAGCACCGCGGTGAACGTGGCGCGCCGCCGCGCGGAGGGGCGGGGCGGCGCGGGCGTCCGGGTCGACATGGGCTCTCCTCGTCGGGTTCCCGGCACGCGCACTTTACGAACCGGTGGGCTGTTATCGACGGTACGCCTCGCCCGACGCGCTGTCCAAGTTTGTGCCGCCCACCGCCCGGCAACCCAGGGCCATGCCCGACGTGAACGAGGTGCCCGAGGTGCAGACCCCCGACGAGGACGAGCGGCTGGCCCACTCGCAGCGCACGATCGACGAGGCCAGGTCGATCGCGGCGGACCTGCGCGAGACCTCGCCCGACCCCGCGCCCGACGCCGAGCCGCCGGACGGGGGCACCCCGGCCAACTGATCAACTGATCGGGCACGTCCACAGTGGACTCACCCGAATGGCGGTTGCCCAACGGGTTCCGGGTCAGCATAGTGCGATCTCCCGACCGAAGAGTTCAGTCGATCGCAGCTTGACTTGGGGGTAACGCGGCGTGGCTCGTCGATCGCGCGCCGTGGTCGACGAGGGCATCTCGTCACCCGGTCAAGCCGGCGTGCGCCGGATCACCGAGTTCGCCGAGCTGTTCGCCTGGTTCGCCTGCCTGGTGTTCGCCGCGCAGCTCGTCGTGCTCGGCTCCGGCCCGGCGCGCGTGCCCCTGGCGCTGCTCGTGGGTGTCGTGCTGCTGTCGTGGTGGCTGCGCCCGGACGGCGACCCGTGGTGGCCGACCGGCGCGGAGGCCGCGGCCGCGTTCGGCGCGGTGCTGGTGCTGCCCAACGTCGGCCCCATCGTCGGCTTCCTGTTCGCCGTCGTCGTGCGGCGCGCGCTGCGCGGCGACGCGGTCCTGCTGCCGGTCAAGTCCGCCCCCCTGCTGCTGGGCTACCTCGCCGGCATCGGCGCGTGGATGGCCGGCGCCCCGGGCAGGGCCACCGGGCCGCTCCTCGCCACGACCCTGGTGCCCCTGGTGGGCCTGACGGTGGTGTCCTTGGCGCTGCACGAGATCGTCCGCTCCGCCCGCCGGCTGGAGGCCGCCCACCGCACCGTCGAGGCCGTCGTCCGCGCCAGCCCGGTCGGCCTCGTGCTGCTCGACGGCGACGGCGCGCCCACCCTGCACAACGACCGCGCGCGCGGCCTGTTCGACTGGCCCGACGGTCGGCCCGGCCGCGTGCCCTGCCCGCACGGCCCGGACATCACCGCCTGCGGCCACGGCTGCCGCGGCTCCGAGGACCCCGTCGAGATCGACGTCGAGCGCCCCGACGGCACCACCGCCGTGCTCGCCGTGCAGGCCGTGCCGGTCGACCACGTCCCCGAGCGGCACACCCTGGTCACCGCGCTGGACGTGAGCAAGCGCCGCCAGTGGGAGGACGCGCTGCGCACCCGCGCCGAGCGCGACGAGCTGACCGGCCTCGCCGGGCGCACCCACTTCCTGCACCTGGTCGACGCCGCGCTGCTCTCCGGCGAGGCGGTCGGCCTGCTCGTCATCGACCTCGACGGGTTCAAGGAGGTCAACGACGCCGAGGGGCACGAGGCGGGGGACTGGTACCTCGTCTCGGCCGCCGAGCGCATCGGCCGCGCGGTCGGCCCGGTGGCCACCGCGGCCCGCCTGGGCGGCGACGAGTTCGCCGTCCTCGCGCCCGGCCACGACGTCCGCGAGTCCGCGCGCCTGGCCACCCGCGTGCTCTCCGAACTGGCCCGGCCGCTCACCGGCCTCGGCCACGACACCGTCATCCGGGCCAGCGTCGGCATCTCCGTGTCGCAGCCCGGCATCGGCACCGCCGACCTGCTGCGCGACGCCGACACCGCGATGTACGTGGCCAAGCGCGAGGGCGGCGCGCGCATCCGGCTGTTCCGGCCCGAGATGGGGGAGCGGGTGCTGGCCCGCCAGCGCGACAAGACCGACCTGCGCACCGCCGTCGCCGAGGGGCAGCTCGTGCTGCACTACCAGCCGATCGTGGACCTCGCGACCGCCCGCGCGACCAGCGCCGAGACGCTGGTGCGCTGGCAGCGCCCCGGGTACGGCCTGCTCGGCCCCGGCGAGTTCATCGACCTGGCCGAGGAGACCGGGCTCATCGTGCCGCTGGGCAACAAGGTCCTCGCGGGCGCCTGCGAGCAGGCCATGCGGTGGCGCGAGCAGGGCCGCGCGCTGGGCGTGACGGTGAACGTGTCGACCCGGCAGCTGTCCGCGCCCGCGTTCCTGCCCTCGCTGGACCGCGTGCTCAAGACCTCCGGCCTGCCGCCCGAGCTGCTCACCATCGAGGTCACCGAGTCCGTGTGGGCCGACGAGGCCGCCATGCGCGGCCTGATGGACGTGCGCGAGACCGGCGTGCGGGTCGCCCTGGACGACTTCGGCACCGGCTACTCGTCGCTGAGCTACCTCCAGCGCTACCCGTTCGACGTCGTCAAGATCGACAAGTCGTTCACCGGGAACCTCGACGACGCGGGCCGCACGGCGGGCGTGGTGCGCTGCATCATCGACCTCGCCGAGGTGCTGGGCGCGCACACCGTGGCCGAGGGCATCGAGACGCAGGCGCAGGCCGACTGGCTGCGCGCCGCCGGCTGCGACTACGCCCAGGGCTACCTGTTCGGGCGCCCCGACCTGGCGGAGAACTGGGACGCCCAGCCCTCAGTCGCCGGGTGAGGCGCACCGGGGGCGCGCCCTGGGGGGTCACGCCTTCTCGTCGGCCAGCGTGTTCCAGAACATCAGCTCGTAGGAGTGCAGCAGGCTCGCCTTCGGCATCGCGCCCGTGACGCGCCACCCCGTGTCGAGCACGGCCTCCAGGGCGCGCAGGCCCAGCGCGTCCAACTCGGGTGAGGGCTCGGCGAAGAAGTCGAAGAACGCGCAGCCCTCGTCGTCGAATCCGTAGTGCTCGCGCAAGGCCGCCGCGATCGCCGCGCAATAGCCGCCCCATTCCGCGAAGTTCGCGAGAATCGCGAGCAACGCGTCGTGCGGATTGCCGTCCAGCGCCAGTCGTGCCACGTACGACGGGTACGCCTGGCACCCCGGCAGCGCGCGGTGCTCGGCCACGTCGTCGGGGGTGAGCCCGCACGCGGCGGCGAAATCGCCGAGCTTCGCGAGCGCCAGGCCCTCACCGGCCGCCACGGTCGAGAAGAACTCGCGCTGCGCAGGTTCCGTCGACTGCGCGGCCAAGGTGAGGAAGGCTCGCCAGTCGCTCCGCACGATGCGGTCTTCCTCCGCCGCCAACGCCTTCAGCGCCTCGACCGACGCCTCGCCGCTCGCGATCAGCGGGACCAACCGGTTCGTGCCGCCCTCGTGCTTCAGCTCCTCACGCACCCGCTCCAACAGGGCTTTCGCGTCCTTGGCCATCAATCCCCCTCGACCCGTCGCCGCGTCGCCGTCGAACGCGGTGCGACACCAATGGCACTCTATCCGTGCCGTGGTCCACACGTCCGGGCGAGTGTGGAAGACTGCGAATGGCTCTCCGCCCGTCATGACCACGCGAAGACGCAGAAGGAGCACCGGGATTGCGCGTCTCCGAAGCCACCCCGGACGACAGCCGCGAAATCCCGATCGCCGAGCGGAACCGATCGTGGATCGGTTACCTCTTATTCGGCTTCGTCGCGGTCTGCGCGTACTACGCGCTGCCCGTCTTCGTCGGCCCCGTTCCGCTGCGGGTCGTCGTGTACTGCGCGGTCAGCACCTCGGCCGCCGTCGCGGTGTGGTGGGGAATCCGCCGCAACCGGCCCGGGTCGCGCGCGCCGTGGATCGTGCTGGGGCTCAGCCAGGTCGTCTACGCGCTCGCCGACGCCACGTTCTACGTGTCGCACTTCGTGCTCAACGAGACCCGGTACCCGGCCGTCGCGGACGTCTTCTACCTCGGCCACTACCCGCTCGTCGTGGTCGGCCTGGTGGTGCTCATCCGGCAGCGCCGCTCCCACCGCGACCTGCCCGGCCTGCTCGACGCCGTGTCGCTGACCGTCGTCGCCGGCCTGCTGTCGTGGGTGTTCGTCATCGGGCCGCAGACCCGCCTGGGCACGACGCTGCTGGTGGAGGCCACCTCGCTGGCCTACCCGCTGATGGACCTGGTCGTGCTGCTGGCCTCGCTGCGACTGCTGTTCGGCGCGGGACGCCGGGACGGGTCGTTCGTGCTGCTCACCGCCTGGCTGGCGGCGATCATGACCGCCGACACGGTGTACGTCCTCCAGCGCCTCGGCGGCACCTACGCGGCGGGCAACTTCCTCGACGCCATCTGGCTGGGCGGCAACCTCGCGCTCGGCGCGTGCGCGCTGCACCCGTCCATGGGGCGCATCGCGCAACCCGCCGAGGTGCCCGTCCTGCGGCTCAGTTGGCCGCGCCTGGCCGTGCTGTCCGCGGGCGCGCTGATCGGCCCGATGCTGCTGCTCGTCCAGCACGCCCGGGGCGCCCAGCAGGACGTGCCGGTGATCGCGACCGGCTGCGCCGTGCTGTTCGCGCTCACCGCGACCCGGCTGGCGGGCCTGGCCGTGGACCAGCGGCGGCTGGCCATCACCGACGGCCTCACCCGGCTGGGCAGCCGCCGGTACTTCGAGGCGCGGCTGGCCGAGGACGTGGCGCGGGCGCGCCGCACCGGCGTGCCGCTGGCCGTGGTGATCCTCGACGTGGACCGCTTCAAGGCCATCAACGACCGCTACGGCCACCCCGCGGGCGACCGGGTGCTGGTCGAGGTCGCCGCGCGGCTGCGCGCCGCGGCCGGTCCCGACCTGGTGCTCGCCCGCTACGGCGGCGAGGAGTTCGCGCTGATCGTCGGCGGTCCGGACGCCGAGCACGCCACCCGGCTGGCCGAGGAGCTGCGCCACGGCGTCGCGTGCCGGCCCATCGCCGTGAGCGACCGGCACTCGGTGACGGTTACGCTCTCCGCCGGCACCGCCGCGTTCGCGCCGCACCACGGCACGGCCTCCGCGCTGGTGTCCGCGGCCGACCGCGCGCTCTACCTGGCCAAGGACCTCGGGCGGGACCGCGCCGTGGCCGGTGGCGCCTCGATCGCCGAACACCGGGAGGACGTCGCGGTGGACTACCTGAACCAGGTCGCGGACCTGGTCGACCTGCGCGTGGCGAGCCCCGGGCGCAGCCTCGCCATCGCCGAGTGGGCCAGGACTGTGGCCGAGCACCTGGGGTGCGACCCGGCCCAGGTCCGCACCGCGCACCGCGCCGGCCGCCTGCTCGACGTCGGCATGATCGTGCTGCCCGACGACCTGCTCACCGAGTCCGGCCCGCTCACCGACCAGCAGTGGCACCTGCTGCACGAGCACCCCGACAGCGGCGCGCGGATGGTCGGCGTGCTGCCCGACCACGTCGACGTCGCCGAGGTGATCCGGCAGCACCACGAGCGGTGGGACGGCGCGGGCTACCCCAACGGCCTGTCCCGCGACTCGATCCGGCTGGAGGCGCGCATCCTGTCGGTGTGCGACGCGTGGGCGGCGATGTGCGCCGACCGGCCGCACCGGCGGGCGCTGACGCCCGAGCAGGCCGAGCGCGAGCTGCGCTCCGGTCGCGGCGCGCGGTTCGACCCCGAGCTGGTCGACGCGTTCCTGCACCTGCTGGAGGAGCGGGCCGTCGGCGACCTGATCGCCGGGGCGTCCGGGACCCGGGAGGGCAGCCGCCTATCCTGACGCGCATGTCGCGGCGCGCGTTGATCACGATGACCCCGGACGAGGTGGGCGCGTTCCTGGAGGAGCGGCGCGTCGTCACGGTGGCCACCCTCGGTCCCGGGGGCAGGCCCCACCTCGTGCCGCTGTGGTTCGCGGTCGAGGACGGCGAGCTGCTGGCCTGGACCTACCGCGCCTCGCAGAAGGTCGCGAACCTGCGCCGCGTCCCCGAGGCGACGCTCCAGCTGGAGGACGGCGAGAGCTACGAGGAGCTGCGCGGCGTCACGATGGAGTGCGACGTGCGGCTGGTGGAGGAGCACGCCGAGGTGGCCCGCATCGGCGGCGCCGTCGCGGCCCGCTACGCCGGCCACCGCGGTCCCGAGCTGGACGCGTTCGTCGCCGCGCAGGCGGTCAAGCGCGTGGGGCTGCGGTTCACGCCGACCTCGGTGGTGTCCTGGGACCACCGCAAGCTGGCGGGCACCTACTGAAGCCGGCCCCGCCGGGCCTGGTCCTGCTCGACCTGGACGACACCCTGGTCGACCTCGCGGGCGCGTTCGCCGCGTGGGCGGGGGAGTTCGCCGCCGAGCACGACCTGGCCGACGACGCCGTGCCGTGGCTGCGCGCGCGGGCGTCCGGCCGCAAGGACGCGCTGTTCGCCGAGGCGCGGGACCGGTTCGGCCTGGCGGAGCCCGCGCACGTGCTGTGGGCCCGGTACCGGGCGCGCGTGCCGGAACTGGTCGTGCCGCGCCCCGGCGTGCCCGACGCGCTGGCCGCGCTGCGGGCGTCCGGGTGGCGGGTCGGCGTGGTGACCAACGGCGAGCCGGACAACCAGGGGGCGAAGCTGCGGCGCACGGGCCTGGCCGCCCACCTGGACGGCTGGTGCGCGTCGGGCGAGGCGGGCGTGCGCAAGCCCGACCCGGCGATCTTCCACCTCGCCGCCCGGCGCTGCGGGGGAGGGTCGGGCTGGGTGGTCGGCGACAGCCCGGAGCTGGACGTCGCGGGCGGGCGCGCCGCCGGGTTCCGCACGTGGTGGGTCAGCCACGGCCGCCCCTGGCCGCCGGGGGCGGTGCCGCCCGATCGGACCTCGCCGGACACCGCCGACGCGCTCACCGGGCTCCTGCACCTCGACCGCCGCTAGAGCGCAGTCGGGTTTTTGCGTGATTCGGTAGACATCTTGCGCTCGCCTGGGTGGGCTGCTTATGGTGTGCGCCACGCCACACGGCGTGGTGCCCCCTGTCCCACCACGACATCCCCGCGCGCACCAGAGGTCCCGTCCAACGAAGGGCTGAACCCATGCGAGTCGACCCCACCCACCGGCGCCCCCTGGCGCTCGGCGCGGCGGCGGTGGCCACCTCCCTGCTCACCGCGCTCGTCGTCGCGGCCGCGCCGCAGGCGTCGTCCGCCCCGGTCGTCGCGGCCGTACCCTCCTCGCCGTTCGACGTGCCCGACCGCGGCGCGGACGTGCCGTTCGTCGAGCACGAGGCCGAGAACGCCGCCACGAACGGCACGAAGATCGGCCCCGGCCGCCGCCAGGGCACGCTGGAGGGCGAGGCGTCCGGCCGCCGCGCCGTGACCCTGGCCGGCCAGGGCCGCTACGTCGAGTTCACCCTGACCGAGCCCGCGAACTCGATCGACCTCCGCTACAGCGTCCCGGACGGCAACGGCGGCGCGGGGATCACCGCCCCGCTCTCGCTCTACCTCGACGGGCAGAAGTCGACCAGCCTCACGCTCACCTCGAAGTACGCCTGGCGCTACGGCGGCTACCCGTACGCCAACGACCCGAACCAGGGCAAGCCGCACCACCTCTACGACTCGACCCGCGCGCTGTTCGGCCGCACGCTCCAGGCCGGCGCCAAGGTCCGGCTCCAGGTCGACGCGGGCGACACCGCCCCGTCGTACACGATCGACCTCGCCGACTTCGAGCTCGTCGCGCCCCCCGCCGCGCGCCCGGCCAACTCGGTGTCCGTCACCGACCACGGCGCCACCCCGGACGACGGCTCCGACGACAGCGCGGCGTTCGACGCGGCCGTCGCGGCGGCCCGCGCGCAGGGCCGCGAGGTCTGGATTCCCGCCGGCCGCTTCACCGTCACCAAGCACGTCACCGTGGACCGGGTCACCGTGCGCGGCGCGGGCCACTGGCACAGCGTCGTCACCGGCGACCGGGTCGGCTTCTACGGCCTCGGCGAGCCCTCGTCGTGCGGCCAGGGCGGCAACTCCGGCGTCAGCACCCGCGTCGGCCTGCACGACTTCGCGATCATCGGCGAGGTCACCAACCGCGTGGACTGCGACCAGACCAACGCCATCGGCGGCGCGCTGGGCGGCGGCTCGGTGATCTCCGGCATGTTCCTCCAGCACACCAAGGTCGGGATGTGGCTCGACGGCCCGTTCGACGGCCTGACCATCCGCGGCAACAGGGTCGTCGACCAGCTCGCCGACGGCATGAACCTGCACCGGGGCATCAGCAACGTGCTGATCGAGCACAACCTGTTCCGCAACATCTCCGACGACGGCATCGCGTTCTGGTCGGAGCACCAGGCCGACCACTCCAACACGATCCGGCGCAACACCGTCGTCGTGCCGATGAAGGCCAACGGCATCGCCGTCTACGGCGGCCGGGACAACACCGCCACCGAGAACGTCGTGGCCGACACCCAGGACCAGGGCGGCGGCATCCACGTCGGCAACCGGTTCTCCTCGGTGCCGCTGTCCGGCACGACCACGTTGTCGCGCAACACGACCCTGCGCGCGGGCGTGCTCGACTCCAACTGGCAGTTCGGCGTGGGCGCGCTGTGGTTCGACGCCCGCGACGGCGCGATGAACGGCCGCATCGACGTCACCGACACGGATCTGATCGACAGCAACTACGAGGCCATCCAGTTCATCAGCGGCACCATCACCAACGTGCACTTCAACGGCGTGCGGATCACCGGCGCCGGCACGTTCGGCGTGCAGCTCCAGTCGCCGGGCTCGGCGTCGTTCACCAACGTCACCGCGACCGGCGTCGGTCGGGCCGGGACCTACAGCTGCCTGGGCGAGGGCGGTTTCCAGATCACCCGCGGCGCGGGCAACTCCGGGTGGGACGGCACGCCGTACTGCGGCCCGTGGCCCGAGCCGGTCTACACCGACCCGACCGCCCCGCCGACCACCACCACGACCACGACGACCACGACGACCACGACCACGACCACGACGACGACGGTGCCCCCGGGCGGCAACCTGGCGCGGGGCAAGCCCGCCTCCGCCACCACCGCCACCGGCGGCTTCCCGGCCGCGAACGCCGTCGACGGCAACACCGGGTCCTACTGGGAGAGCGCGAACAACCAGTTCCCGCAGTCCCTGACCGTCGACCTGGGACGGTCGGAGAACCTGGGCCGCCTCGTGCTGAAGCTGCCCCCGCCCGCCGACTGGGCCGCCCGCACCCAGACCCTGTCGGTGTCGGGCAGCGCGGACGGCGGCGCGTACTCGCCGGTGGTCGGCTCGGCGCAGTACCGCTTCGACCCGGCCACCGGCAACCAGGTCACCGTCCCGGTCACCGGCGCGCACCGGTTCGTGCGGCTGGCGTTCACCGGCAACACGGGCTGGCCCGCCGGGCAGCTCGCCGAGCTGGAGGCGTACGCGACGACCACCCCGCCGCCGACCACCACGACCACCACCCCGCCGCCCACCGGCAACGTCGCCCGCGGCAAGCCGGTCCAGGCCGCCGCCACCGGCGGCCTCCCGGGCGCCAACGCCGTGGACGGCGACCCGAACACCTACTGGGAGAGCCCGAACAACCAGTTCCCGCAGACCTTCACCGTCGACCTGGGCGCCCGCACCGCGGTGAACCGGCTCGTGCTCAAGCTCCCGCCGGCCGCCGCCTGGGCCGCCCGCACCCAGACCCTCGCGGTCTCCGGCAGCGCGGACGGCACCACCTACACCCAGCTGCTCGCCCCCACCGACCACCGCTTCGACCCGGCGACCGGCAACCAGGTGACCGTCCCGGTCACCGCGAACCACCGCCACCTCCGCCTGACGTTCACCGCCAACACGGGCTGGCCCGCCGCGCAGCTCGCCGAGTTCGAGGCGCACGCGGCCTGATCCGGTACGCGGGTGCCTCCCGGCAACGACGCCGGGAGGCACCCGCGTACCGCCATCCGGGTCACGCTGATCGTTCGTGCCCGTGTGCCCGCCCGTCACCGGGGATACTCGCCGGGTGAGCGAGGGATCGGTCCCACCTCAGCGCGGGAACTACAACTTCCTCTCCGGCGACGTGTCCGGGACGGTGGTCCAGGTCGGGCTCATGTCCGGCGGCGACATCCACCTCTCCTACCCCACCCGCGTACCCGAACGCCTCTCCGTCCCCCTGCCCTACCGGTACGGGGCGGTGCCGCTGCACGCACCGGTCACGCAGCCCCGCGACCTGTCCCGCGTGCTGGCCGAGGTGCTCGAACGCGGTGACACGGCGGTGCTGTCCGGTCCGGGCGGCATGGGCAAGACCCGCCTGGCGGCCGAGTACACCACCGCCCGGTGGCAGACCGGGGACGTGGACCTGGTCGCGTGGGTGGACGCCTCGTCGCGGGAAGCCGTCGTGGCGGCCTACGCGGACCTGCACGCGAACCTGACCTCGATCGAGGAGACCGTCCCCGGGCGCGGTGCCCGGCGGCTGCTGGACTGGCTCGCGCAGACCGGCCTCCGGTGGGTCGTGGTGCTCGACGACGTGCTGGACCCGGCCGCCGTCTCGGACCTGTGGCCGCCGTCCACGCCGTCCGGCCGGCTCGTCGTCACCACCCGGCGCCGGGACGCCGACCTCCGGCGGGTCCGGCGGCGCCTCATCCACGTCGGGGCGCTCAGCCCCCGGGAGGCGCACTCCTACCTCACCCGGGTCGTGCGGGACGGAGCGCTCGACGGCGCCGCCGAACTCGCGCGGGAACTCGGCCACGTGCCGCTGGCGCTCGCGCAGGCCGCCGCCTACCTGGGCGAACGACACCTGTCGTGCGCCCGGTACCTGACCGAGCTGAGCGGTTTCCCGCGCACCGCGGGCGGTCCGGTCCGCGCGGAACCCGCGCCCGTGGCCGCCACGTGCGCGCTGTCCCTGGACCTGGCCGCCAAGTCGGCTCCGGTCGGGGTCGCACGGCCACTGCTGGAGATCACCAGCGTGCTCGACCCGACCTCGATCCCCGAGGCGCTGCTCGGCACCCCGGACGTGCTGGACCTGCTGTCCACCCGCGCGGGACGCCCCGTGCGCGGTGACGACCTGGCGGACGTGCTGGACGCGCTGGAGAAGCTGAGCCTGCTCGACGTCGACCTGCGGTTCGGGCGCCTGTCGGTGCGGAGCCACGGGGTGGTCCAGCAGGTGGTCCGCGACGCCCTGCCCCCGGAGGCGCTGCGGGTCGTCGCCCTCACCGCGGCGTCGGCGCTGGTGGAGCGGTGGCACGGGGCGGACGGCCCCGAGGCGGCACGGGTGCTGCGCGCCAACACCGACGCCCTGGCCCGGGTCGCCGGCCACCACCTGTGGGCCGGCGGGTGCCACGAGGTGCTGGTCCTCAGGGGACGGAGCCTCGGCGAGGACGGGTTCGCCACCGAGGCCCGGGACTACTTCCGCGGCCTCCACGCGATGGCCGGTGAGAGCCTGGGCGCCGATCACCCGGACACGTTCACGCTCGCCGGCCAGCTGGCGCACTGGACGGGCATGGCGGGCAACGCCCCGCGCGCCGCGGCCCTCTTCGCCGAGGTGGCCGCCGACCGGGCCCGCGTCCTGGGGCCCCACCACCCGGACACCCTCGCGGCGAGGCACAACAGGGCGTCGTGGATCGGGGAGAGCGGTGACCCGAAGGGTGCCGTCGCGGCGTTCTCCGACGTGAGCGCGGCGCGCGCCCGGGTGCTGGGCCCGGACCACCCGGACACCCTGGCCTCGTGGGACAGCCTCGCCCAGTGGACCGGCATCGCCGGGGACCTGCCCGGTGCGGTGGCCGCGTTCGAGGAGCTGACCCGCGCCTACGACCGGGTGCTGGGGCCCGACCACCCGGACGCGTTCAACGCCCGCCTCAACCTCGCCCACTGGATCGGGAACTCCGGCGACCCGGTGGAGGCCACCGGGTTGCTGGAGCGCCTGCTCGACGACCAGTCGCGGGTACTGGGCCCCTTCCACCCGTACACACTGGCGACCCTGCACGGGCTCGCCGACTGGCGGGGCGCCGCGGGGGACCCCGCCGCCGCGGTGGCGGAACTCGAACGCCTGCTGGAGATGCGGGTGCGCGTCCTGGGACCGGACCACCCCGACACGCTGGCCACCCACGACGGGTTGGCCGAGTGGCGCAGCGCGGCGGGCGACGTCCGCGGGGCCCTGCTCGAGGTGGAGTCGCTGCACCGCGCGCGGCTGTCCGCACTGGGGCCCGACCACCCGAACACGCTCGTCGCGGAGAGCAGCCTCGCGGTGCTCCTCCAGCGCTCGGGCGACCTGCGGCGGGCCGCGTACTCCTACCGGAACGTGCTGGAGCGGCGTCGTCGTGTGCTGGGGGAGGAGCACCCGGACACGATGCGGTCGGCGGCGAACCTGGCGGTCGTGCTGCGGCAGCTGGGGGAGTACGAGTCGGCTCGTGCGCTGGACGGCGAGGTGCTGGAGCGGCGTCGCCGGGTGCTGGGGGACGATCACCCGGACACCCGCAGGTCCGCGTCGAACACCGAGGCGGAGGCCGTCCTCGGCGTGCCCGACGTGGTGGTCGTCCACTTCGACGGAGCGGACGCCGAGGTCGCGGCGGTCGTCGACGGTCTCCAGGCGGCCGGGATGGTGGTCGGGAGCGCGATGGCGACCGGTGGGCCCCACGGCCGCGAGGCGCCGTCCGAGCCGACCGACGCGCTGGTGGTCGTGGTCACGGGCGAGGCTTCGCCCGGGCACCCGGTGCGGCGCGACATCGAGTCGGCGCTCGCGGGCGACGTCCCCGTGGTCGTCGTCTACGCGGGCGTCTCCCCGACGGCCGCCGCCAAGTCGCTGCCGTACGGCCTCGCGCGCAAGCGGGGGATCGCCTTCGACCTCGCGTCGCGGGACCCCGCTCGTGAACTGGTCGACGCCGTGCGCCGCGCCGTCCGCGTCAGGGGACCGCGCGAGCGGCTCGCCGGACCCGGTCGACTGGACCCGGTCGAGCTGGACGACCTGCGCACCGGGGTGGCCGAGGCGTTCGGGGCGGCCGGGCGGCCCGTGCGACCCGACCCCGGGCAGCCGCAGGTGCTGCTGCCCGGCCCGGTGTGGGTCTCGGCGGAGGTGACGCCGTCCGCCGCCGAGGTGGACCGCTTCGCCGCCCACCTCGCGCACGGGCGGCTCGGCTACTTCGTGCACGTCGGCGACCTGCGCGGGGATGCCCAGGTCGTGCTCGACCAGATGCGCGTCGGCGGCAAGCCCGTCGTCACCGTGACCGCGCGGGCGCTGCGGGCCGCGCACGCCGACCAGCACGTCGACGCGTTCCTGAACGAGCTGGAACGCGACTACGGCAACCACGACAATCTGTTCGACACCAGGAACGCCCTGATCAACGAGAGGTTCCTGTTCGGGCGCGACGTGCTGCTCAACACGATCGGCAGCGCGATCCGCCGGCACGAGCACGTCCTGGTCACCGGCTTGCGCAAGGTGGGCAAGACGAGCCTGCTGAACATCCTGCGCCAGCACCTGGCCGACCGCCCCGTCTGCCAGGTTGACCTCCAGCGGTTCGACCGGCACCACGAGGACTGGCCGCCCGCCCTGTTCGCCCTGCTGCTCGCGGCGTTCGACCGCTGGGGGCGGGCGGAGCACCGGGGATGGCCGTTCCGGACCCCCTCGCCGACCACGACCACCGAGCTGGAGCGCGAACTCGACCGCAGGCAGCAGCACCTCCGGGACTCGGGGCACCCCGCCACCACGCTCGTCGTCGTGCTCGACGAACTCGAACGCGTGTACCCGGCGCGCGGCGAGGTGCACGCCGCGCGGCAGTGGGTGCGGGCCAGCGGCGCCCTGCGCGCGCTCGCCCAGGGCGACCGCCGCCACGTCGTGGTGATCGGCGCGGACCTCAGGCCCGACGTCAACCGGGACAACGACCTCGGCGTCGCCGGCACCAACCCGTTCTTCTCCTTCTTCCAGGAGATGCCGGTGCCCCTGCTGGAGGAGCGCGCGGTCGACGAGATGGTGGGCACGCTGGGGCGGGCGATGGGGATCGACCGCGTGTCCGAGGAGTTCACCTCCGGCCTGTTCCGGCTCACCGGCGGGCACCCGTCGCTGGTGCGGACCGTGGCCGCCGAGGCGTACCGCCGCCGGGAGCTGCCCTACGAGCTCACCGCGGCGGACCTCGTCACGGCGCAGGACCACCTGGACGACGCGGACACCGTGGGTTTCTTCCTGCGCAACAACCTGTGGCAGCTGATGACGGTCGCCGAGCGGGAGGTCGTGCGCGCGGTGGTCGGCGGCCGGCCCGTGGCCGACTTCGTCCCGGCGACCGACCGGAAGCAGGCGCGCTCGGCGCTGCGGTCGCAGGGCCTCCTCGACGGCGAGGACGTCCGGATCGGCGTGTTCCGCGACTGGCTCCGGGAGGCGGAGCCGTGACGGCCGACAACCCCTACTACTCCCGCTCCCTGTTCGTCGGGCGCGCCGCGCAGCTCGCCGAGGTGACCCAACTGCTCCGGCAGGGCCGGTCCGCGCTGCTGATCGGTGGGCGACGGGCGGGCAAGACGACGTTCGCGCGCCACGTCACCGAGGACGTGGTGGGCCGCGCGGTCGTGAGGACCGACGTCGCGGGCTGGGACCTGACCTCCGAGGAAGCCGCGCTGGGTGCGCTGCTCAGCGCGGTGCGGGGGGCGCAGGAGACCGCGCACGCGCGAGCGAGCAGGCACGAGGTGGCGCTCGCGCTGGACGCGATCCGACCGGTCGCGCTGGTCGTCGACGAGGCCGACCGGGTGTTGCTGGCGCAGTGGGGACCGGGTTTCTTCTCGTTCCTGCGCTGGCTCGACGACACCCACCTGCGCGACGACATCGCGATCCTGCTCGCCGGTGGACCGGTGCTCGCCGTGTTCCGCGACCCCGACGACCGCGGCTCGCCACCGCTGAACACCGCCGTGCCGCGGTTCCTGGACCCGCTCGACCGCGCGGCGGTCGCCGAGCTGGCGGTCCACGTGGACGGCGTGGACCTCGACGCCCTCGTGGAGCAGTGCGGCGGCCACCCCTGGTTGACGACCCACCTGTTGGCGGCGCTGCACGGCGGCAGGCCGTTCGACGACGCGCTCGACGACGTGTTCGACCTCGTCTCCGGCACGTTCCCGGTGTGGGAGCGGCAGCTCGGCGACGACGGCCGGTCGCTGCTGCGCCTGTTACCGGCCGACGGGCTCACCAAGGCAGACCTGCGCGCCGGCCGCTGGGCCCGGTTCCGCGAGGCGGCGAGGTCGGGCCGCAGCATCGGCGTCCTGCGGGTCGAGGCCGGCCGGCTGCGGCACGGGCCCCGCCTGTTCGGGGACTGGTTCCTCCGCCGCTCCCCCGAGGAGGTCTCCTTCGACCTCGCCATCTCCTACGCCTCCGAGGACGAGGCCCTGGCCCGGCAGCTCAACGCGCACCTGCGTGACGACTTCCGCGTCTTCTACGCACCGGACCAGGGCCCCCAGCTGTGGGGCACCGACCTCAACCGGGTCCTGCCCAACACCTACGGCGTGGCGAGCAGGTACGTCCTGGTCCTGTGCACGCCGGTGTACGTCGCCAAGCACTGGACGAGGATCGAGTACGACGCGGTGGCGACCCGGGCGCCGGAGCGCATCCTCCTGGTGGGGTTGGGGGAGCTGCCCGCCGACCTGCCGGACGGATTGGTCTACCGGGGCGGCAGCCCGGGGGAGTTGGTCGGCCTCGTCTCGGCGATCCGCGACAAGTTGAAGGGGTAGCGGCACGTCGCGCGGACGGCGTCCCGGACGGGGGTCACCTGATGGGTGCGGCTGCCGCGCGCCGCGCCGGGGACCGCCCGATACTCGCGGACATGGCTGACGAACGCCGGACGACCAGCTTCGAGCCCGTGGTGGGCGCACCCGAGCCGCGGCGCCCCGTGCGCGACTCGTTCCGCGACGCCCCGCCGGAGACGGCCGTGCTCCGGCCGCCGCGTCGCCGGCCCCTCGCGCCGCCCGACCCGGGCCGCCAGTTCGACGCCGCCACGCTGTGGGCGGGCAGCGTGGCGACGGCCCTGGTCACGGGTCTGCTCGCGATCGTCGGCATCCTCGTCGCCCGCGGCCTGCTCGGGGTCGACGTGCTCGCGCCGAAGGGCGACGGGGTGTGGGGCAACGCCAACACCCTGACCTACGCCCTGGGCTCCGCGGGGTGCGCGCTCGGCGCCACCGCGCTGCTCCAGCTCCTGCTGGCCACGACGCCGAACGCCATCCGGTTCTTCTCCTGGATCATGGTGCTGCTCACCGCGATCGCCGTGGTGCTGCCGCTCAGCCTGGGCGCGAGCCCGGAGGCGAAGGCGTTCACCGCCGTGCTCAACCTGGTGATCGGCGGCGCGGTCGTGCTGCTGCTGCGCGGTGTGGTGGGCAGCGCCCGGCGCAGGTGGGCCGAGGGCGCCCGGTAGCGCGTCACGGCATCAGCTCCAGCCCCTTCACGAGCTTGTCCACCCGGTTGCGGGGGCCCACCACGCTGACCGCGTAGTACTCCACGGCGGACTCCTCGGAGAGCTGCGTCAGGTAGTCGTCGTACACGCGGGTGTGCTGGGCCTGCACCGGCATGTCGGCGACGAACACGCCGGGGGAGTCGGCGGCCTTCGCGCGCAGCCCGGCCAACCGGTCGCCGGTCGCGGCCAGGACCGTGCAGCCCGCCCAGGGCAGACCGGGGTGGAGCGAGCCGGTCGCGTCCTTCCCGTCCGGGCCGAGCAGCCCGCCCACCGCCTGCGCCGTCGCCGACGCCACGCACACCGCGGCGTTGACGGCGCGGCCCGGCGGCAACCCCGCGTCCACCACGACGACCCACTTCAGGCGGGCCGCCCGGGTCGGCTGGAGCGGGTCGATCTCGTGCGGCTCGAAGCCGACAGCGGTCACCAGGTCCTCCGTGCATCCATCGGGTTGATGGCAGAATGCTAGGCACGTGTACGGAGCTGGACCAAGTGATCCGATGATGATTCGGGCAGAGAGCCTTGTGGGTGGTCGTGGACGAACTTGATACGAAGATCCTGCGCGAATTGCAGGTCGATGCACGGCGCAGCAACCGGGACGTGGCCGCGGCGGTCGGCGTCGCGCCCACCACGGCGCTCGACCGGACCCGCCTGCTGCGCGAGCGCGGCGTCATCAAGGGCGCGATCCTCGACGTCGACCTGCCCTCCATCGGCCGCCCGGTGCAGGCGCTGATCGCCGTGCGCGTCCGGCCGCCCGCGCGCCGGGTGATCGAGGAGTTCCGGGCCTGGGCCGTGGCGCAGCCCGACACGCTGGGCGTGTTCGTCACCACCGGCGACGAGGACTTCCTGCTGCACGTCGCCGTGCCCGACAACGAGAGCCTCTACACCTTCGTCGTCGACCGGCTCACCGAGCGGGCCGAGGTCGCCGACGTGCGCACCTCCGTGGTCTACCAGCACCTGCGCAACGACCGGATCACCCCGGTCCACCGGCCGTGACCCCGCGCGCCACCAGCCGTTCACCGGGTGCTCCTAGCGTTCCGCGCACCGCGTGACCCCGACGGGTCGCGCCACGGCAGAACGGAACACCGATGAGGAGACCACTGGTCCTCGGCCTGTCCGCGCTCGCACTGGTGGCGGTGGCGGTGCCCGGCGCGGCGTCGCCCACCGACCGCCACGCCTTCGGGCGCGCCACGCTGTCCGGGTTCGCCTCGCTGCCCGCGCTCACGTTCGTGCCGGGCAGCGAGCCGTCCGGCGCCGCCCTGGGCACCGCACCGGTCAACGGTGTCGTGCCGCCGTTCGCCGACCAGCCCGTGCAGGGCTTCAGCGGTGTGCTGCGCAACGCCGACGGCACCTACGACGTGCTGTCGGACAACGGCTTCGGCACCAAGGCCAACAGCGCCGACTTCCTCCTGCGCGTCCAGCGCCTGGCCCCCGACTTCGGCACCGGCGCGGTGGACGTGGTCGGCGGCGTCGTGCTGACCGACCCGCACGGGCACGTGCCGTTCGCGCTCACCCGACCCGACCGCGTGCTCACCGGCTCCGACTTCGACGTCGAGTCGATCCAGCGCACCGCGGACGGCACCTACTGGATCGGCGACGAGTTCGGCCCCTACCTGCTGCACTTCGACCGCGCGGGACGGCTGCTCGCGCCGCCCGTGCCGCTGCCCGGCGTGTTCGCCCCGGAGAACCCGGCGGGCACGGCCAACCTGGGCGGCAGCAAGGGGTTCGAGGGCCTCGCGCTGTCCGCCGACGGCCGCACGCTCGACGCGCTGCTGGAGGGCACCGTCGCCGGTGACGCGCCGGGGTCGTTGCGGCTCAACGAGTTCGACCTCCAGCGCGGTCGCTACACCGGCACGAAGTGGGTCTACCAGCTCGACAAGCCGGAGCACGCCATCGGCGACGCGATCGCCGTGGACCGCAACCGGCTGCTGGTGGTCGAGCGCGACGGCGCGCAGGGCGTCGACGCGGTCACCAAGAAGGTCTACCTGGCCGACAAGCGCGACCGCGACCGCGACGGCAAGCTCGACAAGACCCTCGTGGCCGACCTGCTCGACATCGCCGACCCGCGCCGCCTCGGCGGGGGCGGGGAGAGGTTCACGTTCCCGTTCACCACGATCGAGGACCTGGTGATCCTGGACGACCGCACCATCGCCGTGCTCAACGACAACAACTTCCCGTCGTCGTCGGGCCGCACGCCGGGCCGGCCGGACGACAACGAGTTCATCACCCTGCGGCTGGGCGACGACCTCGACGCCGACCCGCGCGTGCTGCGCCGCCGCTGACCGCCCTCCCCGCGCGGTGGCCACCACCGCGCGGGGGACGGCCGGTCACCCCTCGGGTGCGGGTCGCTCCCGCTCGGCGGGCACCGGGTCGTCCCCGTCCCGCGCGGACCCGAGCTTGATCACCTCGTCCAGGTAGCGCATCACCACCGACACCGCCGCGACCACCGGCACGGCCAGGAACGCGCCCGCGATGCCGTAGAGGCTGCTGCCCGCCGTGACCGCGAGCAGCACGACGGCCGCGTGCAGGCGCAGGCTGCGGGACTGGAGCACCGGCTGGAGCACGTTGCCCTCGACCTGCTGCACCACCACCACGACCACCAGCATGATGAGCGCCGTGGTCGGGCCGTTGCTCACCAGCGCGACCAGCACGGCCAGCGCGCCCGCGACGAACGCGCCCACGATCGGGATGAACCCACCGAGGAACGTCAGCGCCGCCAGCGGCACCGCCAGGGGCACGCCCAGCACGACCAGGCCGATGCCGATCAGGACCGCGTCGACGAGGCTCACGATCGCCTGCGTGCGGATGAAGTCGCCCAGCGTCGTCCAGATGCGGTCCAGCACCACGGTCAGGTGCCCGCCCGCGCGTTCGCCGACCACGCCGCGCAGCCACGGCGTGAAGCGCGGGCCGTCCTTGACGAACAGGAACGCCAGCAGCAGCGCCAGGATGCCGGTGACCAGGCCGGAGGTGACCGTGCCGACGCCGGTGAGCAGGCCGTTGGCGATCGTGCCCACACTGGACTGGAGCTGGTCGACGCCCTGCTCGACCAGTTGGTCGAGCTTGCTGTCGGCGAGGTTGAACGGCGGCCCGGACAGCCAGTCCCGCGCCTGCTGGAGGGCCTTGGTGGCGCTGTCGGCGATCTCCGGCACGCCGGAGGCGATCGACGTCGAGATCAGCGCGAGCACGCCGCCCAGCACGCCCAGCCCGGCGAGCAGCACGATCGTCGCGGCCAGCGCGGGCGGCAGGCCCTTCTTGCGCAGCCACCGCGCGGGCGGCCACAGCACCGTGGTGATGAGCAGGCCGAGCAGCACCGGCATGACCACGACCCACAGCTTGCCGATCAGCCACCACAGCAGCACGAACCCCAGCGCGGCCAGCGCCACGCGGGTGCTCCACCGCGCCAGCCACGTCACCCCACGTCCGATGGCCTCGCCGCGGTCGGCCCAGCGGCGGTCTCCAGCGCTCACGTCTCCCCGTTCCTCCCGCGCGGCGGTCGCCGGCACGAGGGGAAGCCTGCCAGACCCGCGCGCGCCGCGTGGGGCGGCGAGGTCACGGTTCGTCATAGGTGAGGGGTCGTCACCTGACCGGCCGGTGGGCGTCCGCCGATGCGGTCAACGTCGCCCCGGCCGTCCGTCGTGGCAGGTAGACACGAGGTGGACCGCCTCCAAGAGGTCCAGTGGTCATCCCACGACACCGAAGCAGGGAAGGGGCGATACCGCTGCCGGATCTCGTGGCCGCCGCACGACGCCGCGTGCGGCGGCCACCCGGTGCCCGCTCTCCCGGTCGGCGACGTCCGCGAGCGGCGTGGACCCGAGCGTCACGTCGTGGCGAACCGGGCCGGCCCGCCGACGTCACGGCCCGCCGACGTCACGGGGTGGCGGCGCGCCACTCCTCCAGCCAGCCGTGGCGGCCCTCGTACGCCGTCGCCACGAGCTGGAGCACGTCCCCGGAGTCGGTGCTCTCCACCTCCGAGCGCAGCGCGCGGATCTTCTCCTCGTGCGACACGGGGGAGCCCTCGTCCTCCAGCGACAGGTCGCCCGGGACCAGCAGCAGGCCGTCGCCGTCGTCCGAGCGCAGGACGCGGAACCGGCCGCGGGCCTCGGCGTCGGCCACCAGGGGCGCGTCGCCGCGCGCCACGCGCTCCTCGTCGTCGGCGAGGCCGTCGAGGATGAAACCGCGGAGTTGCTCCAGCTGCGTCGTGTCCATGTGCGTGGGGTATCCCACCGCGCGGGTGATCAAGCGTCCCGTTCGTCACCCGGCCGCCCCGTCGTGGTGCAGGTGCCGCCGCCTGCGGGTAGGAAAAGGTGATGAGCAGCGAGTACGAGCCCGATCCGCGCAGGTGGAAGGCGCTCACGGTCACCCTGGTCGCCGGGTTCATGAGCCTGCTCGACGTGAGCATCGTGTCCGTCGCGCTGCCGTCGATCCAGCACGGCCTGGGCACGTCGCCCGCCGGCGTGCAGTGGGTCGTGTCGGGCTACGCCCTCGCGTTCGGCCTCGCCCTGGTGCCCGCCGGGCGGCTGGGGGACGCGATCGGCCGGCGCACCATGTTCCTCTGCGCGCTCACCGGGTTCGTCCTGTTCAGCGCCATCGCGGGGCTCGCGCCGACGACGGAGGTGCTGATCGTCGCCCGCCTGCTCCAGGGCATCTCGGCGGGCGCGCTGGCGCCGCAGAACTCGGCGCTCATCCAGCAGCTGTTCCGGGGCGCGGAACGCGGTCGGGCGTTCGGCTTCTTCGGCTCCACGGTCGGCTTCTCCACCGCGGTCGGACCGGTGGTCGGCGGCGTGATCCTCGCCGTGGCGGGGGAGGACGAGGGCTGGCGCTGGATCTTCTACGTCAACGTGCCCATCGGGGTGGTCGCCCTGGTGCTCGCCGCCCGCCTGCTGCCGCGCGGCGGCAAGGCCCCGCGCGGGCACCTCGACCTGGTCGGCGCCGCGCTGCTCGGCACGGGCGTGCTGGCCGTGATGCTGCCGCTGGTGCTGGCCGAGGCGGGCGGGCTGGTGGAGCTGTGGTGGCTGTTCGTGCTCGGCGCCGTCCTGCTCGTGCTGTTCGTGCGCTGGGAGCGGAAGGTCGCCGCGCGCGACCGCAGCCCCCTGCTGGACGTGCGCATGTTCACCTCCACCCCCGGGTACGGCACGGGCGCGCTGCTCGGCCTGGTCTACTTCGTCGGGTTCAGCGGCATCTGGCTGGTGTTCGCGCTGTACTTCCAGACCGGCCTCGACTACACGCCGCTGGAGTCCGGGCTGGCGGTGACGCCGTTCGCGGTCGGCTCGGCCGCGTCCGCGGTGGTCGGCGGCCGGCTGGTGGCGACCTGGGGGCGCAAGCTCACCGTGACCGGGTTGAGCCTGGTCGTCGCCGGGCTCGCGGTGACGGCGCTCGTGCTGTGGCTCGCGCCCGCCCACCTCGCGGGCTGGGCCGTCGCGCCCGCGCTGCTCGTGGCGGGCATCGGCGGCGGGTGGGTGATCTCGCCGAACACGACGTTGACGCTGCGGCACGTGCCGGTGGCGATGGCGGGCGCGGCGGGCGGCGCGCTCCAGACCGGGCAGCGCATCGGGTCCGCGGTGGGCACGGCGGCGCTGACCGGCGCTTTCTACGCGGTGCTCAGCGCGTCGGGTCGGGACTTCGGGGTGGCGGCGCTCGTCGCGGTCGGGGCGGCGGCCGTCGCGGTGGCGCTGGCCCTGGTGGTCGGCGTCGTCGAGCTGCGCGCCCGCCCGCGCTGCCCGTCCGCCACGAGCGCGGCCCACGCGGTGTCGGACGTGGGCTGACCTTGGCACGATGGGCGCATGGACCTGCCGCACCGCGCCGTGGACCTGCTCGGCATCCGCTCGACCACCGACCGGCCCGAGGACCTGCGCCGCGCGCTCGACCTCGTGCTCGACGTGGTGGGCCCCGGCTTCACCGTCGAGCGCTTCGAGTCGGGGGGCGTGCCGAGCGCCCTGGTCCGCACCGCCGGTGAACGGCCCCGCTTCCGGGTCCTCTTCAACGCCCACCTCGACGTGGTGCCCGGGGACGACGCCCAGTTCACGCCCCGCCGCGAGGGCGACCGGCTCGTCGCCCGCGGCGCGCAGGACATGAAGCTGTCGGCGCTCGTGCTGGCCGAGGTCTTCCGCGACCGCGCGCCGCACCTGCCGTACCCGCTCGGCCTCCAGCTCGTCACCGACGAGGAGGTCGGCGGCCGGGACGGCACCCTGCACCAGCTGGAGCAGGGGGTGACGGCGGACTTCGCGGTGATCGGCGAGCACAGCGCCCTGCGCGTGGTGACCGAGTCCCGGGGCCTGGCCGCCGTCCGCCTGTCCGCCACCGGCCGCGCCGCGCACGGCGCCTACCCGTGGCTCGGCGACAACGCCCTGCTCAAGGTCGTGGGAGCGGTGCAGGCCGTGCTGGCGAAGTACCCCGTGGCCGAGCGGGAGGAGTGGCGCACCACGGTCAACGTCGCCCGCCTGACCACCGGCGACCAGGCGCTCAACCAGGTCCCGGCCCACGCCACCGCGTGGCTCGACGTCCGCTTCCCGGCCGAGGACGCCGACTTCACCGGCCGCACGCCCGAGCAGGTCGCCGAGCACCTGACCGCCCTGTGCCCGCCCGGCGTGACCGCGCACGTCGACGCCCTGGAGCCGCCGCACCACGTCGACCCCGCCTCGCCGGACGTGCGCGCCCTCCAGGAGGCGGCCCGCGCCCAGGGCTTCTCCGGCGACCTGCTGCGCAAGCACGGCGCGGCCGACTCCCGGTTCTTCTACCGCCACGGCGTCGACGCGGTGATCTTCGGCGTGGGCGGCGACGGGCAGCACGGCCCGGACGAGCACGCCGACCTGACCACGGTCGGCCCGTACCGGCGGGCGCTGACCGCGTTCCTGGACGCCATCGCGTGACCACCCGAGCAGCCCGCGCGTGATCACCCGGGGCCCTTGCCCAAAGCGTAACTAACTGGTTACGCTTCAGGGCGTGGACGAGGTGGCGGCGGCCGTGGCCGACCCGGTGCGGCGCGCCATCCTGGAGATGCTCCGCGACGACGCGCGGCTGTCGGCCGGGCAGATCGCCGAGCGGTTCGACATCAGCCGCCCGGCCGTCAGCAGGCACCTGCGGGTGCTGCGCGAGAGCGGCCTGGTGCGCGACGAACTCGTCGGCAGGCAGCGGTTCTACGCGCTCGACGCCTCGCGCCTCGCCCCCCTGACCCGGTGGCTCGCGGGCTTCACCCGGCCCACCGGCTGGGCGCACCACCTCGACGCCCTGGAGACCGAGGTCCACCGGACCCGGCGGGAACGCAGCACCCACCACCCGAAGGAGAACACGGCATGACCCGTCCCCGCCCCCTGGCCACCGGCCGCCTGGTCCGCACCGGCGGAGGCAGCGACCTGGTCGTCACCCGCACGTTCCGCGCTTTAGCGGACGACGTGTGGGCCAGCATCACCGAACCCGAGCGCACCGCGAGGTGGTTCGGCCCCTGGGAGGGGGAGGGCGCCCCGGGCCGCACCGTCCGGGTGCGGATGGTGCACGAGGAGGAGCAGCCCTGGATGGAGGTGCGCATCGACGTGTGCGACCCGCCCCGCAGGCTCGCCGTGTCCACCCTCGACGAGGCGGGCACCTGGCGGCTGGAGATCCTGTTGTCCGAAGTGGACGGCGTCACGGAGCTGAGCCTCGTGCACCACCTCGACACCGAGGAGGGCATCGGCGAGGTCGGACCGGGCTGGGAGTACTACCTGGACATGCTCGTCGCCTCCCGCGACGGCGCCCCGCTGCCGGTGTTCGACGACTACTACCCGTCGATGAAGCCGCACTTCGAAGGACTCGTCGGCTGACCGCGATGCTCTGGACCATACGGGTGAAACTGCCACTCGGGAACGGCAACCCGACGCCGGCGACAGGACGCGCCGCACCCCCGCCGGCAGCATTGAGCGGGTGGCGGCGGCAGACCGGAGGACGACGGGCCGGACCGAGGCGGCGGGCTACGTGACCGGTGCGGAGGTCCGGGTGGACGTCGCGGTGCTCACCCCCGCCGAGGTGGCCGCCGGTGAGGCCCAGGTCGTCACCCTGTCGGGTGAACTGGACGCGGCGGCGAGCACGGCCGTCGCGGCCCGGCTGGCGGAGCTGGTCGAGGAGGGCCACGGGGACCTGGTCGTCGACCTCACCGGGGTGCGCCTGCTGTCCGGGGCCGGGGTGACGGCCCTCTTCGGCGTCGCCGACGCCCTCGCGGGCACCGGCAGGCGGCTGAGGATCGTGGCGGGCAGCCCGGCGGTCACCCGCGTGCTGCGCTACAAGCGGGTGCCGGACGTGGTCGACGTGCACGGCACGGTCGACGGCGCGCTGGGCGCCCAGGGCGACGCGGTGGGCAGGCACGAGGACGCGACCGTGCTCAGGCTCGCCCGGGAGGTCCGCGAGCTGCGCGCCAAGCTCGCGGGCCGCCCCGTCATCGCCCGCGCGATGGGCATGCTCCAGGAGCGCTACCTGCTGCCCGACTCGGACAGCGCCTTCGCCCTGCTGCGCGGGGTCTCCCAACGGGCCAACGTGCGGATGCGCGACCTGGCGGAAACCCTGGTCGACCTGCCCCGCCCGTGCGGGGTCGAGCCGTGGCCCCCCGCCGCCCCCGCGCCCGCGCTCGGTTTCAGCGCCGCCCGCGCCCAGGGGGCCGTGCTGAGCGACCTGCTGGACGCGGTGGTGCAGGGCACCTGGGCGGTCGGCGGCGAGGTGCGGCTGGCCGAATCCGGCGGGCTGCGGGTAGCCGTCCACCTCGACCCGACCGACATGGCTCACGCCGACACCATTCGCGTCAACGCAGCTCGCGCCGACACGGCTCGGCCCGGTATCGCCCGGTCCGGTACCGCCCGGCCCGACACCGGTTCCGGTGACACCCGCCGGGACGTCACCGGCCTCGGTGACGCCGACCCGGGTGACGCCGACCCGGGTGAGGCCGACCCGGGTGAGGCCGACCTCGGTGACGCGGTCCTCGGCGGTCGGGGGCACGGCCACGTCGTCACCCTGCCCACCAGGGGCGACGGGGCCGGTGCGGTCACCGCGTGGGCGGCCCGCCGGAGGCGGACCAGGGTCGTGGTCGCCGACGTGACCGGCGACCCGCTGTTCGCCGGCTCGCCGACGACCGACGAACTGGTCGCCCTGGGCGCGCGCGCCCTCGTGAGCACACCGCTGCTGTCCACCGAGGGCGAGTGCCTCGCGGTCGTGACCACCTTCCACGAGTCGCGCGACCGGCTGCCGACCGCCGAGGAGCTGGCGGACGCGGACGGGATGGTCGAGGGGGCGGCGCGGTGGCTGGAGTGGTCGCGTCGGGAGCGCGTGCGCCGAGCCCTGGAGCACCTGCACGCCGCGGCGAGGACCGCGACGGTCCCGCCGGCTGCTTTTTAACCGGCGGGACCACCAGCCTCGGCACCGGTGACGCACGCCGAGCCTGGCCCCATGCAATCGCCTCAGGGGGTGAACGGCAAGCGTCCGCCCCATGAGCTGCGTAATCGCCTTCGGGGGCGTACGGTCTGGCCCCACGCAGGCGGTGAGACCGCAGCCACTGCTTCTTCGCCCCCGAGGAGGCCGCCATGATCGTCGAGCGGTTCGACGACCAGATCCGCGTGGAGCGGGAGGTGCACGGCTATGCCGTGGTCCTGCGCGTCACCGGCGAGGTCGACGCCTCGACCACCCCCGAGATCAGGCGCGAGGTGCGGATCGCCCTCGCACTGGTCACCCCTCCCGCACCGGTCGTGATCGACCTGCTCGGCGTCGCCTTCCTCGCGGCGGCCGGGCTCAACGAGCTGTACTGGGACCTGTCCGCCGCCAGGGCGGCGGGCGTCGCCCTGCACGTGGTCGCCCGGCAGCGGCACGTCCTGCGGCCGTTCGAGATCTCGGGCCTGGACGCGCAGCTGCGCCCTTACCCGACCGTGGACGAGGCGCTGCGCGCCGGGCGCCCGGCCCGTTTCGCCGTCGCGGAGCTGAGCCGCCTGCACTGACCGCCCGACCACGTCGGACAACCCCCGACCGCTGAGCCCTCCCCGACCACTGAACCCTGTCCGACCACTGAGTCCCGCCCGACCGGCGAGGGCTGGCGGTGCGGCCAGGAGCCGGACGGCCTCACCGCGGCTCGCGCGCCGCCCGCCTACCCCAGCGTGCTGACCAGGGCCAGGGCACCCAGCACCGGCACGGTGGCCAGTGCTGTCAGCAGTGCGCGGCGTGGTGGGCGGGGGCCCGTCCGGAACAGCCGGACGCCGCCGGGCACCAGTGCCACGCACAGGCCGACCACAGCCACCACGGAGGTGACCTCGGTGCCCTTCAGCACGCCCAGCGGCAGGAGGCAGGTCGTGCCCAGGGCCAGTGCGCGCACCGCGCCGAACCTGCCGCCGCCGAGTGCGCCGGCGCGGTGCGCGGCGAACGCCAGCACCGGCCAGCCCAGCAGGACGGTGAACGACAGGAAGCTGAACAGGTGCAGGTCGCCGTACGACTGGGCGACCAGGTCCGTGGCGAACCCGGCCCCGTGCCGCCGGACCAGGCCGTGCGCCGCCTGGTCGACGCCGGCGTGGAAGACCCGCTCGACCAGGCCCACCAGCACCAGCCCGGCGCCCCACGAGGCCAGGACCGGTCTCAGTCGGCCCGCGTCGCGGGCGACCACGAGCACGGCCGGTAACAGCAGCACGGTGCCCGCCAGCGCCGCCGCGTGCGCGGCGGCCATCACCCCGGGCTGCTCGGCCACGGCGATGAGCTGCCGCGGGAAGAAGAAGTGGAACGGCCACCGCAGCAGCGTCGCGGTCAACAGCAGCAGCGGGCCCAGCACCATCGCGGTCGCGCCGGTCCAGCGGCCCGGGAAGGAGTAGGGGGTCGGGAGGGTGGCGGTGGGGAGGGGGGCGATGGGGAGGGGGGAAAGGGACTGGGCGGGGGAGTGGGTCGTCATGGGACCACCGTGCCCGAGGGAGCCGTCGGCCGGATCGGACCGTGGTCCGGACCTGGTGGTCGGACCACGGTCTGATGCTGCGGGGGAACCGGTGCCTACGCCGGCGACGTGATCGAGTGCAGGGGGCGGGAGCGGCGCTGGTCGCCCACGCCGCGCGGGTTCCGGCCGGCCGACGGGGCCTCATCGCGCCCTGAGCGTCCGCCCCGGGCGCACCTGAACGGCCCCTTGGCCGTGCTCGACCCCGCTGCTAGAACCGAGGCGGGGAGTGGCCCGCGGGCCACTCCGCGTCGGACGACGACCGAGTGCGGGGGTGAGCGCCGTGGACGGGGAGGGCGGTTCGCGCCCGCCGGCCGCGTCCTCGGACGGCCTGGGCACTTCGAGCGGCCCGGACACCTCGAGCGGCCCGGACACCTCGGACAGCGCGGACACCTCGGACGGCCCGCTCCCGTGCGGGCAGGTCCCGCTGCTCGACGCGCTCGACCTGGCGGTCGCGGTGTGCGACGAGCACGGTCGGGTGCGCCGGGTCAGCGCCCGCGCGGCCGAGGTCGTGCCGGGGCTCGTGGTGGGCGAACCGCCCACCGGTCCGGCGGAGTTCATCGCCGCCCTGGGCACCGACGACGACTCCTTCGAGTCGGTGGTCGACCGGTCCGTCGTCGTGGGCACGCGCGGCGACCTGCCCGGGGGCTGGACCGCGTGGCTGTTCGAGGACGTGACCGGCGACCGCGACCGCGACCGGGTCCTGCGCGCCGAACGGGCCCGCACCCGCTTCCTGGCGCGCGCCGGCCGCCGGCTCGGCCTGTCGCTCAACCCGCTGCGCACGGCCCGCACCGCCGCCGGGCTGGCCGTCGAGCTGACCGACGCCGCCGCCACCGTGGTGCTGCCCGACGGCCGGTACGCGCACGTCGGGCGGGACGGGGTGGCGAGCGAGGGGGAGTGGCGGCGCGACGACCTGCCGACCGAGTTGCTGGAGACCCTGGACGGCGCCGCGATCGGCCCGGAGCGCCACCCGGCCGACCTGTTCGCCGCAGACTGGGCCCCGGCGCCACCCGGCACCGCCGAGGTGGTCACCGCACCGCTGCCCGGCTCGCGGCTCCCCGGCCCGGCGCTGGTGCTGTGGGTGGGCCGGGACGCCGACCCCGGCGTCGACGACCCCGAGCAGGAGGTGTTCGCCGAGTTCGCCGCCCGCGCCGGCCTCGCGCTGGCCGCCGCCGACGTGCACGCCGCGCAGGTGCGCACCTCCGCCGTGCTGCGCGACAGCCTGCTGCCGATCGGCCTGCCCACCGTGCCCGGCGTCGAGCTGGGCGCGCACCACCGGCCCGCGTCCGGCGCCGACGTGCTGGGCGGCGACTTCTACGAGGTGCTGCCGGTGGCGGACGGCGCGGTGTTCGTGCTGGGCGACGTCGTCGGCAGCGGCGTGGAGGCGGCCGTCACCAGCGGCCGGGTGCGGCAGGCGCTGGACGTGCTCAGCCGCGTGCCGGTCGGGCCGCGGCGGGCGCTGGAGGTCCTGAACAGCGCCCTGCTCGACGGCGCGGCCGACGGGCGCGCGCAGGCGGCGACGGTCGTGCTCGGCCGGGTCGTGGCGGGCCCCCTCGGGCTGCGCCTCCAGCTGACCGGCGGCGGGCACCTGCCGCCGGTGGTGCTGCGCGGCACCGGCGAGGTCGAGTTCGTCGAGGTCGGCGGGACGCCCGTCGGCGCGGTGGAGCGGCCGGTGTTCACCACGACCTCGGTGGACCTCGACCCCGGCGAGTCGTGCGTGCTGCTCACCGACGGCATCACCCGGGCGCGCGGGGGCGTGGACGGCCGGGCGGAGTTCGGCGCCCGCCGGCTCGCGGTGTTCCTGGCGGACTGCCAGGCGCTGCCCGCGTCCGCCGTCGCCGAACGGGCGGTGCTCGGCGCCGAGGCGTGGCTCGGCGGTCGCGACCACGACGACATGGCCGTGCTGGTGGTCCGCGCGCCGAGGGCGTCGCCGTCCGGGTGGCCGGCGTGAGCGGCGTCCGGGCCGCGGACCGCGAGGAGCTGCTGGCCGCCGCGGGGGCCGCCGACGAGCGCTCCGCCATCGCTGTGGCGACGCGCCTGCTCGGCGCGGGCGCGACGTCGGACGACGTGCTGCTCGACCTGGTCGCCCCCGTCCAGGTCGAGGTCGGCGCGCGGTGGCAGGCCAACCTGTGGAACGTGGCGCGGGAGCACGCGGCCACCGCGGTCGTCGAGCGCGTCATCGCGGCCGTCGCGTCGCACGTCCGCCCGCCGCCCGCGCGGGGCCACGTCGTGGTGGCCTGCCTGAGCGACGAGTGGCACGCCGTGCCGCCGCGCATCGTCGCCGAGGTGCTGCGCGGGCGCGGCTGGCGGGTGACGTTCCTCGGCGCGAGCGTGCCCGGCCCGCACCTCGTGGCCCACCTGCACGAGCACGGGCCGGACGCGGTGGCGCTGAGCTGCACGCTGTCGCGCGCCCTGCCGCAGGCCGACCGGGTGGTCGCCGCGTGCCGCGGCACGGGCACGCCCGTCCTGGTCGGCGGGGCCGGGTTCGGCGCGGACGGCCGGTGGGCGCGGGCGCTCGGCATACCCACGTGGGCCCCGGACGCCGCGTCCGCCGCGGAGCTGCTCGACGGGGACGGGTGGCGCGGCACCGGCGAGCCCGGCCCGCCGCGGGCGCCCGCCCCCGAGTACGCGGCGCTGCGCTCCCGGCGCGGCGAGCTGGTCGCGGCGTCGATGGTGGCCCTGCACGACCGGTTCCCGCCGCTGCGCGGGTACGACGAGCGGCAGCTCGACGCCACCGCCGAGGACCTCGGCCACGTCGTGGACTTCCTCGCCGCGGCGGTCTACGTGGACGACCGGGAGCTGTTCGGCCGGTTCCTGGCCTGGACCTGCGACGTGCTGCACGCGCGCGGCGTGCCGCCGTCGTCGACCGGGATCGCGATGGACGAGATGGCGCGCGTGCTCGTCGACCACCCGCGCGCCCGGCACCACCTCGACCACGGTCGGCGGGTCGTCGCCGGGTTCCGCCCCACCCGTCGTGCCGAGCCCGGTCCGGTGTGATCTGCTGGACCGGAGCGCACTCGACCAGGACGGGCGGAATGGCACCAGGCGGCGCGGAACTCAGCACCACCACGGTCCGGGGCGACGACGGCGTCGTCGTCCTCGTCGCACGGGGCGAGGTGGACATCGCCACGGTCACCGCGCTGCGCCGCCCCCTGATGGAGCTGGTCGGGTGCGCCGCCGAGGGCGGCACGGTGGTCGCCGACCTGGCCGGGGTCGAGTTCTTCTCCTCGCCCGGCATCGAGGCCCTCCTCACCGCCCACCAACGCCTCCGGGACGCCGGCGCCACGTTGCGCGTGGTCACCGCGCCCCTCGTCCGGCGGACCCTCGTCACGGTGGGCCTGCACCGGGAGTTGTCGTTGCACGACACCCTCGACGACGCCCTCGCGGCTGCCGGCGACCGGGACGTGTAGTCCGCTCGCGTTCGGGTAGTCGCGGGGGGACTGCCGACGAGGAGGAGTACGTGGACCCCATCAAGCCCGCCAAAGTCGTCAAGGACGCCCTGGAGAAGGCGGTGGAGAAAGTCGCCGACCTGGTGACCCCGCCGGTGCCGGGAGCGCCGGGCAGCACACCGCCCGCGCTGGAGGAGCCCACGGAGCCGAAGCCCGCGCCGCCGCGCAAGGCGGACCAGGCGTCGCCGCAGACCCGGACGGCGACCGGCGCCCGGACCGGCGCCGACGCCGAGGTGCGGGAGCAGCAGGGCGAGTACCTGACGACCTCGCAGGGCGCGCGCTTGCACGACACCGACCACTCGCTCAAGGCGGGCCGGCGCGGGCCGACGCTGTTGCAGGACCACCACCTGCGGGAGAAGATCACCCACTTCGACCACGAGCGCATCCCCGAGCGGGTCGTGCACGCGCGCGGCGCCGGGGCGCACGGCGTGTTCGTGGGCTACGGCAACGCCACGAACGTGTGCAAGGCCGCGTTCCTCGGCGAGGGCGTCACCACGCCGGTGTTCGTCCGCTTCTCCACCGTGCTCGGCTCGCGAGGCTCGGCCGACACCGTGCGCGACACCCGCGGCTTCGCGACGAAGTTCTACACGTCCGAGGGCACGTTCGACCTGGTGGGCAACAACATCCCGGTGTTCTTCGTCCAGGACGGCATCAAGTTCCCGGACATCGTCCACGCCGCCAAGCCGCACCCGGACCGGGAGATCCCCCAGGCGCAGAGCGCGCACGACACGTTCTGGGACTTCGTGTCCCTGCACACCGAGGCCACCCACCACGTCATGTGGAACATGTCCGACCGCGGCATCCCGCGCTCGTACCGCATGATGGAGGGCTTCGGCGTCCACACGTTCCGGTTGGTCAACGCCGAGGGCGGGACGGCGCTGGTGAAGTTCCACTGGAAGCCGAAGCTCGGCGTGCACTCCCTGACGTGGGAGGAAGCGCAGATGATCAACGGCGTGGACCCGGACTTCCACCGGCGCGACCTGTACGACGCCATCGAGTCGGGCGCGTTCCCGCAGTGGGAGCTGGGCATCCAGGTCTTCCCGGACACCCCGGAGCAGACCTTCGAGGGCATCGACCTGCTCGACTCCACGAAGATCGTGCCCGAGGAGCTGGCCCCGGTGCAGCCGATCGGCATGCTCACCCTCAACCGCAACCCCACGAACTTCTTCGCGGAGACCGAGCAGGTCGCGTTCCACCTCGGCAACCTGGTGCCCGGCATCGACGTCACCGACGACCCGCTGTTCCAGACCCGGCTGTTCTCCTACCTGGACACCCAGATCACCCGGCTGGGCGGCCCGAACTTCAACCAGATCCCGATCAACCGGCCGCACGCGCCCGTCAACGACATGTTCCGCGACGGGTTCCACCAGCACGCCGTGCACCGCGGCGTCGCGCCGTACAAGCCGAACACCCTCGACGGCGGCTGCCCGTTCTTCGCGGGCGCGGACACCGGGGCGTTCACCGAGGTGGCGCAGCCGGTGGTGGAGGCGGTCAAGGAGCGCCGCACGCACGTGACGGTCGACGACCACTTCAGCCAGGCGCGCCTGTTCTACCTGAGCATGACGCCGGTGGAGCGCGAGCACATCGTGCGGGCGTTCACGTTCGAGCTCGGCAAGTGCTACGAGCAGGCGGTCAAGGAGCGCGAGCTGCGCGTGCTCGCCAACATCGACCCGGAGCTGTGCGCGCAGGTGGCAGCCGGGCTGGGCCTGCCGGCCCCGGAGCCGAGCGAGCCGCTCGCCGACGTGACGCCGAGCCCGGCGCTGTCCCAGCTCGGCCAGGAGTGGCCGCCGGACGGCCGCATGATCGGCATCGTCGTGGACGCGGACGCCCCGGAGACGCTCGGAGACCTGCACGCGCTGCGCAGCGCCATCTCCGCGGCCGGCATGGTGCCGCTGCTGATCGCGGCGCGCGGCGGCGTCCTGGAGGACGGCCTGACCGCCCAGCGCACGTTCCTCACCGCGCGCTCGGTGGAGTTCGACGCGCTGCTGGTGTCCGCCGCGCCCGCCCCGGCGCCGGACGCCCTGCCGCAGCGCGACGCGAAGGCGGGTGCCCCGGCCCTCACCGTCGACCCGCGCGTGGTCCTGATGCTCCAGGAGGTCTACCGCCACGCGAAGGCGGTCGTCGCCTGGGGCACCGGGCCGACCGCGCTGGCCGAGGCGGGCCTGGTGCCGGGTGAGCCGGGCGTGGTCGTCACCGAGACGGCGGTGGAAGCACTGGAGCAGCTCCAGGGCCTCCTGCCGGCGCACCGCGTGTGGGAGAGGTTCCCCGCCTCCGCGGTCTGACCCGAGGTGCCCTGGTCCGAGGTGCCCTGACCCG
>NZ_JBPKJK010000080.1:0-39372 GCF_051756985.1 Saccharothrix sabaoui | reverse complement strand
TGCTGGCCCACGCGCTCGACCAGCAGGGTCATCTCGTAGGCCACGAGGCCGATGTCGCAGTTCGGGGCCGCGAGCACCGCGAGGCACGACCCGTCGCTGATCGACATCAGGAACAGGTAACCCCGTTCCATCTCGACCACGGTCTGGTTGACCGTGCCCGCCTCGAAGCACCGTGCGGCGCCGGCCGTGAGGCTGACCAGCCCGGACGCCACCGCGGAGAGTTGTTCGGCGCGGTCGCGGGGCAGGCCCTGCGAGCCGGCGAGCAGAAGCCCGTCGGCGGACACGACCACGGAATGCGCTACACCGGGAACCCGGCGCACGAAGTCGGTGATAAGCCAACCAAAGCTGCCTGGCTGAGCTGCGGTCGTCACTCCTGCTCCTCGTCTTGCCGGCTCGACATGTCACCAGCGTAAGCGTCGATCAAAGCGTGTCGCCCACGACGGACGCCCTGCTGAAGACTCGACATGCGTCCACGGATCGCGTCAGCCGATCGTGGTGGCAGCGGGGGCCGCTGCGGTTGCCGCTCCGCCGCCTGGGGCTTCGGCGCGGCTGATCCCGGCACAAGCTGAGCCTTGGGCACCCGCTTGGGCAACCCCGCCTGTGTCGTGGTCTCGGGGGCCTTGGCGAGCAAGGCCTGTGCTGCCTGCCAGCCCTCGTCGGCGGGCGAGTGCCACACCGACTCGGCGGACGGCGCGGACGGCTCGGGCTCGGCGACCGGCTCGGGCTCGGTCACGCGGGACACCTCCCCATAAGGGTTCTCCGTAGCGCGCTTGGGCAGGGCGGTGGGCGAGCCGGGCTGCCGCTTGGGCAACCCGTTCTCGGTCAGACTAGGCGCGGCGTCACCCGTGTGGGCAAGCGCACCCTCGGAGTCGCGCGCGGCGTGGCCGTTGGCGCTCGCGTCGAGGGTGCCGCGCCGCGGCGGGGCGTCCTCGGACGTGGTGGGCGCGACCGGCGGCACGGGCTGCGGCCTGCGGGTCGGCAGCGACTCCCGGACGGGCTCGCGGGTCGCCCCGGCGCCCGCCGCCGGTGCGGGCGGCACCGCCTGGGCGGTCGCCGCCGAGGTCTCGCTGCCCACGGCCTGGAACCACTGCGAGAGGACCGCCTCGTAGATCGGCAGCCGCTCGGTCGGGGCGTCCAAGTCGTGCTCGACCTCCTTGGCCGCGGGCGACGGGGCGGTGCCGTTGCGGTGGGCGGGCGCCTCCGGCGCGCGGGCCCCGAACGCGGAGCCGAAGACCCCGGTCCCGGTGTCGGCGGACCCCGTGTCGGCGGACCCGGTGTCGAAGGACCCGGTGTCGAAGGACCCGTTCGCGGTGTGGAAGCCGGGCTCGACGGCGGCGGCGAACTGGGCCGTCTCGAAGCCGTGCTGGTCCTGGTCCTGCTCGTCGCGGTCCTCGTAGGCGGTGAACAGCGTCGGCTCGCCGAACGAGCCGGACGGCTCGCGCTCGGCGTCGCGCTCGTCGCCCACCGGCAGCCACGGCTGCGAGATCTCGGCGGACGTCTCGGCGGGCACCTCGGCCGGGACGTCGCCGAACGCGGGCACGCGGGCCGGGTCGTGCTCGCCGTCGCCCCGCACGAAGCTCACCGGGAACGCGGGCTGCTCGTCCTCGACCCGGGGCAGGCTGGGGAAGCTGGGGAAGCTCGGCTCGTCGTCCGCGGGGGACGGACCGCCGCCGAGGCCGCCGGCCAGACCGCCACCGCCGTTGCCGAGGCCGCCGCCGCCGAACGCCCCGGCGATGCCGGCGGAGCGCTGCGCGGGGTTCTGGCTCGGGAACGCGGCGGCGGGCTCGATCGGCGCGCCGGCCTGGCCGGGCTGCTGCACGAGCGTGTCGGGCACCAGCACGAGCGCGGTGGTGCCGCCCTCGATGTCCTCGTTGGAGCGCAGCCGCACCTTGATGTCGTGGCGCTTGGCCAGCCGCGCGACCACGTACAGGCCCATGCGGCGGGACACGGCGACGTCGACGTCCGGCGGGTCGGCCAGGCGCGTGTTGGCGTCGTTGATCTCCTGCTCGCCCATGCCGACGCCGCGGTCCTGGATCTCGATGGCCAGCTCGCCCTTGCGGGTGCGGGCCGTGCGCACGGTGACCTTCGTCACCGGGTCGGAGAACGCGGTGGCGTTGTCGAGCAGCTCGGCGATCAGGTGCACGAGGTCGTTGACCGCGCGGCCCTGGACCGTCAGCTCGGGGGTCTGGCCGACCTGCACGCGGGCGTACTGCTCGACCTCGGACACCGCGGCGCCGAGGACCTCGGCCGCCGGGACCGGGCGGGTGAGCCGCCGGGACAGGTCCGTGCCGGACAGGACCAGCAGGTTCTCGCTGTTGCGGCGCATGCGGGTCGCGAGGTGGTCCAGCTCGAACAGGCTGGCGAGCTGGTCGGGGTCCTGCTCGTCCTGCTCCAGCCGGTCGATCAGGTTCAGCTGGCGCTCGACCAGGGCCTGCGAGCGGCGGGACAGGTTGACGAACATCGAGTTGACGTTGTCGCGCAGCAGGGCCTGCTCGGCGGCCAGCCGGACCGCCTCGCCGTGCACCGCGTCGAACGCGCGGGCCACCTGGCCGACCTCCTCGCGGGTGGTGATCGGCACCGGCGCGATGGCGGACTTGGCGGCTTCCTGCGGGTTCGGGTCCTTGAGGATGCGACCGACCGCCTCGGGCAGGCCGTGGTCGGCCACGTCGAGGGCGGTGCGGCGCAGCACGCGCAGCGGCTGGAGGATCGAGCGGGCCACGAACAGGGCCATGACCAGGGCCAGCAGCAGCGAGACGAGGACGATGCCGGAGTCGACGAACGCCGCCCTGCGCGCCTGGCCGGTCAGCTCGTCGGTGCGGTTCTGGAGCTGCTCCAGCAGCAGGTTCTCCACGTCGCGGGTGAGGTTCACCGTCAGCGTGGCGGCGATGTCCCACTTCTCCGGGCGCAGGGCCTCCAGGCTCTGCTCGTTCTCGCCGAGGTTGAGGGCGGTCTCCACCATGTCGTTCGCGGTGTCGACGATCAGGCCGGTGACGGTGTCGTCGTAGATCTTGGCCTGGTCGGGGGTCGCGGACTTGCGGAAGTCGTTGCGGGCCGCGTTCAGCTCGGCCTCGGCGGAGAGGATCAGGCGCTCCTGCGGCGAGCCGAGCTGCCCGCGCTGGAAGACGTCGAGCATGATGCCGCGCTTGCGCGACTCCTGCTCCTTGATGCGGGCGATGGCGTTGGTCGCCAGGTGCAGCCGCACCAGCTCCGGGTCGTTGATGCCCGCGATGGCCTGCTCGCCGAGGTCCAGGAGGCTCTCCACGGACTCGGAGTAGGTGCGCAGCACCGCGTCCGACGGGTAGGCCGTGTCGCGGACCGCGTTGCGCAGGCTGTTGAGGCGGTTGAGCTGGCTCGACGCCTGCCGGAAGCGGGTCACCACGTCGTCGCCGAGGTCGCCGCTGAGTTCCAGGATCTTGGTGTTCAGGGCGTCGATCGTGTCGTTGACGCGGCGGAGCTGGCGGTCGAGGACGACGCGGTCCAGCGCCTTGCCGGAGGCGACGTGGAGCGTGCTGAGGTCCCGTTCGCGCTGGAGCTGCTGCACCAGGTCGGCGACCGCGGACTCCAGCTGGATCTGGTTCGCCAACCGGTTGAACTCGGTGGCGTCGGCCAGGTCGGAGTTCACGCGCAGACCGCCGAGGGCGAGCGCCGCGATCGTGGGGATCAGCAGCACGGCGGCGAGCTTGGTCGGCAGTCGCCAGTTGCGCAGGCGCCAGCCCGCGGTGCGGGTGTCCCGTTGCGGAGCGCGTGCGTCCGTCGCGGAAACGGCGCCCGTGGACTCTGTCACACTTCCCTCACGCAGCGCAGTCATTCCTTCACCCGTTCCGGGCCTTTCGGAGCGTGTCAGATTTCCCACGCCTGACTGGCTGGGACCTCTCTCTCGACGGGCCACCCTGGGCTTCCTCTTCTTGCAGCAGTGTTCCCCGGCCTCTCCCCACGGACCGAAGCATGGACACGAAATCGGGCCGAATTGCAGCACAGGAGTGGTAGCGCCGGCTAGGCACCCCACCCCCGGGCGGCGACACGACCGTGTGCGACGACCAGTGCCACCCGGCGGGGAGCGTAGTGCTCGACCCCTGCCCCGGGGAAGAGTGCGAGGGCACTCACCGTATCGGAGCAGGACTGTCGTTTCATACCTCTGGGTGGTTACCATCCCCCACATCGACATCCTTCGTCGACAATTCCTTGATCAATAAGACCCCGCTCTCGAGGTCGTCCCGGCGAGAGGTGCCATGCCTACCCCAGCGCGTGTTCTGCGACGTGCGGCAGCGTTGATCGCGTGCGCCGCGACCCTGACGGCGTGCGGTCTGCTCCCGGGCACCGACAGCGTCGACCAGCCCGAGGTGGAGCGCAACACGCTGCGCATCGGCGTGCTGCCGGTCGTCGACGTGGCGCCGCTGAAGCTCGCCCTCGACAACAAGCTGTTCGAGAAGTCCGGGCTCCAGGTCCAGCTCGTGACGCTGAGCAGCGAGGACGAGGGCATCCAGCAGCTCGACACGACCCTCGACCTGACCTGGGCGAGCCACGTCAACCTGTTCCGCAGCTACGTCGACGGCGCGCAGATCCAGCTCCAGGGCGAGGCGTACCAGGCGGGCACCGGCACGATGGCGCTGGTCACGCTCAACGGGGACTACGACGCACCCGGCGCGCTGGCCGCGCCGCGCATCGCGGTGAACTCGACCGAGGACGTCGGCGCACTCACCACGAAGGCCGTGCTCAAGACGGCCGGCGTGGAGAAGCAGCGGATCGCGCTGCGCGAGATGCCGTTCGACCAGATGGTCGAGGCGATGAAGGCCAAGCAGGTCGACGCGGCCTGGATGACCGAGCCGTTCATCACCAAGGCCCAGCGCGACGCCGGCGCCCGCGTCGTCACCGACACCGCGATCGGCCCCACCAAGGACTTCCCCATGTCGGGGTACGCGTCGAGCAAGAAGTTCGCCGACGGCAACCCGCGCACGCTCGCCCTGTTCCGGCAGGTGCTGCGCACCGCGCAGGAAACCGCGTCGAACAACAAGCTGTCCGTGCAGGACGCGCTGACCGGCTACGTCGACGTGGACCAGCAGACCGCGGCGCTGGTGTCGGTGGGCGTGTTCCCGCTGTCGCTGAACCCGGTCCGGCTCCAGCGGGTCGCCGACATGATGGACACCGAAGAGGTGCTCAAGGAACGGCTCGACGTCGGCGCGCTGCTGCCGCCGGGCACCACGAACTGACGGACCGCGCACGGCAGAGGGGGCCTTCTCCGGTGAGAAGGCCCCCTCTGCTTTCGGTTCTTCGCGGCTTTTTTACGGCTGCTTTCGGCCTTTTTTACGGCTCCACGAGGCAGATCGTGGCGGCCGGCTGCGAGTAGACCACCGGCGTCTCCCCGCCCGCGCACTCGTTCTCGTCGGCCCGGCCCTGGACGACCTTGCCGACCTTGTAGGTGGCGCCCGCGCCGCAGGTCACCTTGGTCGTCTTGGCGGCGACGACCGAGCCCTCCTGCTTGAAGCAGTCGCCCTCGGCCGCGTTGAGCACCAGGCACAGCTTGAAGCCGTTGCTGCGCCGGCCGCCGCGGTCGGAGTACTCGGCGTAGTCGCCGTCCGGGCACGAGTCGGCGCTGCTGCTCAGGTTCGACGCCACCTTGAAGGCGGCCTCCGACGAGCCGCAGTCGACCTTCTCCACCTCGGCGTCCGAGACGCTCGCCGAGATGATCTTGATGCACTCGCCGGGGTCCGCGCCGGACGGGCCGGTCAGGTTCGCGATGACGCCCGCGACGACCACGCCCACGATGGCCACCACGACCACGCCGACCAGCTTCTTCGCGCCCCGGGACACCTTGTTGCCGGGCGGCGGCGGGAGCTGCTGACCGGGGTACGGCTGGCCGGCGAACGGCTGCGGGTAGCCGGGTTGCTGCGGGTAACCGGGCTGCTGCTGGAAGCCGGGCTGCTGCGGGTACGGCTGCTGCGGGTAGCCGCCGGGGTGCTGGGGGTAGCCGCCGGGCTGCTCCTGCTGCGGGTAGCCGGGCTGCTGCTGGAAGCCGGGCTGCTGGGGGTGCGGCTGCTGCGGGTACGGCTGCTGGGCCGGGAACCCCTGCGGCGACGACGGCTGTCCCCAGTCCGGCTGCTGGGGTGGCGGGTAGCCCTGCGGCTGACCGGGGGGCGGGTTGGGGGGCGTGGTCACCTGGCGTTCCTCTCGAATCGGGCGAGCGGAACGTACCCCCGGTCCAGCGGCGGGCGCAGCCGTTTCCGCGCACGGGCGCGGGCGTTTCAGCACACAGGCGCGGGTGTTTCGGCGCACGGGCGCGGGCGTTTCAGCGCACGGGCGCGGGCGTCAGGCGGGGTGGGTGAGGCAGAACGTGACGGCGGGCTCCGGGTAGCGCAGGGTGCGGTCGTCGCCGCAGTCCACCGGGCCCTTCGACGCCTTGACGACGCGGACCGAGCCGGTGGTCGAGCAGTCGACCTTGCGCAGGCCCGTCTGCTGGTCCCGCTGGTAGCAGCCGCCCTCGACGAAGTTGGGGATCAGGCACAGCGTCGACGAGCCGGTGTAGGTCGAGTAGATCCCGCCGCCGGCGGGGCACTTCCCGCCCTCCTCGACGACCTTGGCGACCTTGACCGTGGCCCGGTCGGAGGAGCAGTCCACCGCCTGGTACTTCGCCGCCTTCGCCGTGCCCTCGATCCGCGCGCACGCGCCCACCGGCGGTCCCTCGGGATCGGCCCCGAGGGCCGTGGTGGCGAACGCGCCCACCACGACCAGGCCGACCGCGCCGATGCCCCACCGGATCGTCTTCCGCATGGCCCAGGGCATCGGCACGGCCGTCCGACCGGTTGAGCTGGTTCACCCGATCGGGTTACCCCCCAGCGGGCATTCGCTCACTCCTCGGCGGGTGCCAGGCAGTACGTGACGGCCGGCTCCGGGTAGGACATGCCCGCGGAGTCGGGGCACGCCTCCAGGTCGGTCGAGCCCTGGACGACCTTGGTCACCTTGATGGTCTCGGGGCCGGTGCACTCGGTCTTCACGAAGCCGGTGCCCTCGTCCGGCTTGTAGCAGGCGCCCTCGGCCATGTTCGGCAGCAGGCACAGCTTAAAGCCGTCGCCGACGTTCTGGGTCGGGACGATCTCGGTGTAGAGGCCCTCCTCCGGGCAGGTGGCGTCGGTCGACTCCACGACCTTGCCGACCTTGAAGGACGCCCGGTCGGCCGAGCAGTCGAGCGACTCGACGTCGGCGCGGTCCCCGTCCTGCGAGGTGACGCTGACGCAGTCGCCGGCCTCGGCGTTCGAGGCGGTGTTGGTGAGCAGGCTCACGCCGTACACGACGACGGCGACCAGGGCGAGGATCACCACGATGATCAACACCGTGCGGAGGGTCTTCTTCTTGTCGCGGGGATCGTGTTCCTCGACCGCACCGGCACCCGCACCCGCACCGGCCGCGGTCGCCCCAGTCGCCGCCACAGCCGAACCGGTGGTCGCCGAGCCGGTCGCGGTCGCGCCGGGGCCGGTCGCGCCGGTCGAGCCGGTCGTGGCCGCGTCCGGGAGCGAGTCGGAGATCGTGTCGGCGGGCGCGGTGCCGGGGATCGACGCGCCGGGGCCGGGCGGGACCTCGCCGACCGGTCGGGCGGGCGGCACAGCGCCGGCACCCGTCCCGGCAGCACCAGTCCCGGCAGCACCGGTCCCGGCAACTCCGGTCCCCGCGGCTCCGGTCCCGGCGGCACCGGCGGTGCCCGGCGGCTCGGTGGCGGCCGAACCGCCGGCCGCCGCGCCCGGCGCGGCGACGTTCCCGCCCGTGGACGGCTCGTCGGCGGCGGGGGCCTGGGAGGCCGGTTCGCCGGCACCCGTGGCGACCGGGTCGGCGGAGGGGGCCGGCCGCGCGCCCGTCACGGCGGTCGGGCCCGCGGGCGTGGCGGGTTCGTTGCCGGTCACCGGCTGCTCACGCGCGCCCGCGCCCTGCTCGGGGGCGGGGCCCTGGCCGGCGACGCCCGCGCCCGACCCCAGGCCGGTGGACGCCGGGGCGGTCAGCTCGGGCCCGTCCGCGTTCGCGGCGGCGGCTTCGGCGGCGGCGACGCGCTCCGCGTCGGCGGGCGGCACGCGGGGCGAGGTGGGCCTGGCCGGGGGAGCACCGCCCGCGGTGGGCTCGGACGCGTCGTCGGCGGGCTGTGCCGGCTCGTTGCTCATGATCATCCTCGCTGGACGGGTGCGCGTGACGACCCAGAAGGTATCGCCAGGGCCGTGACCAGGCGCACACGCGGTCGGGGGACCGACTTGCCCCCGGTGGGCACACTGGAGGTACCCAATCGACGGGAGTGCGCACTCGTGACCGACGGCCCTTTGATCGTCCAGTCGGACAAGACCCTGCTGCTGGAAGTGGACCACCCGCTGTCGGACGACGCCCGCACCGCCATCGCGCCGTTCGCCGAGCTGGAGCGCGCGCCCGAGCACGTGCACACCTACCGCGTCACGCCGCTGGCGCTGTGGAACGCCCGCGCCGCCGGCCACGACGCCGAGCAGGTCGTGGACGCCCTGGTCCGCTACTCGCGCTACCCGGTGCCGCAGCCGCTGCTGGTGGACGTGGTCGACACCATGGGCCGCTTCGGCCGCCTCCAGCTGGCCAACCACCCGACGCACGGCCTCACCCTCATCTCCCTGGACCGCGCCGTCCTGGAGGAGGTGCTGCGGCACAAGAAGGTCAAGCCGATGCTCGGCGACCGCGTCGACGACGACACCGTCGTGGTGCACCCGAGCGAACGCGGCCGGCTCAAGCAGCTGCTGCTCAAGATCGGCTGGCCCGCCGAGGACCTCGCCGGGTACGTCGACGGCGAGGCGCACCCCATCGAGCTGCGCGAGGACGGCTGGCAGCTGCGCGACTACCAGCGGCTGGCCGCGCAGGCGTTCCGGGCGGGCGGCTCGGGCGTGGTCGTGCTGCCGTGCGGCGCGGGCAAGACGCTGGTCGGCGCGGCGGCGATGGCCGAGGCGGGGGCCACCACGCTGATCCTGGTCACCAACACGGTGGCGGGCAGGCAGTGGAAGCGCGAGCTGGTGGCGCGCACGTCGCTCACCGAGGACGAGATCGGCGAGTACTCGGGCGAGCGCAAGGAGATCCGGCCGGTCACCATCGCGACCTACCAGGTGATCACCCGCAAGTCGAAGGGCGAGTACAAGCACCTGGAGCTGTTCGACTCCCGCGACTGGGGCCTGATCGTCTACGACGAGGTGCACCTGCTGCCCGCGCCGGTGTTCCGGATGACGGCCGACCTCCAGTCCCGCCGCCGGCTCGGCCTGACCGCGACGCTGGTGCGCGAGGACGGCCAGGAGGGCGACGTGTTCTCGCTGATCGGGCCGAAGCGGTACGACGTGCCGTGGCGCGACATCGAGGCGCAGGGCTGGATCGCGCCCGCCGAGTGCACCGAGGTGCGGGTGACGCTGACCGACAACGAGCGGTTGGAGTACGCGACGGCCGAGCCGGAGGAGCGCTACAAGCTGTGCGCCACGGCCCGCACGAAGCTGCCGGTGGTGAGGGCGATCCTGGACCGGCACCCCGACGAGCCGACGTTGGTCATCGGCGCCTACCTGGACCAGTTGGAGGCGCTGGGCGAGGCGCTGGACGCGCCGGTCATCCAGGGTTCGACGAAGAACAAGGAGCGCGAGGAGCTGTTCGACCGGTTCCGGCGGGGCGAGCTGCGCACGCTGGTGGTGTCGAAGGTGGCGAACTTCTCCATCGACCTGCCCGAGGCGTCGGTCGCGGTGCAGGTGTCGGGCACGTTCGGGTCGCGGCAGGAGGAGGCGCAGCGGCTGGGCCGGCTGCTGCGGCCCAAGGGCGACGGCCGGCAGGCGCACTTCTACTCGGTGGTGTCCCGCGACACGCTCGACACCGACTACGCGGCGCACCGGCAGCGGTTCCTGGCCGAGCAGGGCTACGCCTACCGGATCGTGGACGCCGACGACCTGCTCGGCCCCAGGATCGGCTGACCCCGCCCGACCACCCGACCCGCTCTAGGATTCGCCGGTGCAGGTCAACTCGGCGCAGGTCTACTCGATCCCCATGCGCACCCGGTTCCGCGGCATCACCGCCCGCCACGGCGTCATCTGGGAGGGGCCGGCCGGGTGGGGCGAGTTCTGCCCGTTCGAGGACTACGGGGACGCCGAGTCGGTGCCGTGGCTGCGGTGCGCGGTGGAGGCGGCGGAACGGGGCTGGCCCGCGCCCGTGCGCACGTCGGTGCCGGTGAACTGCACGGTGCCGGTCGTGTCGCCGGAGCGGGCCCACGCGATCGTCGCCGCGTCCGGCTGCTCGACGGCGAAGGTGAAGGTCGCCGACCCCGGCACGCCGCTGTCCGCCGACCTGGAGCGGGTCGCGGCGGTGCGCGACGCGCTGGGGCCGGGCGGCGCGGTGCGGGTCGACGCGAACGCGGCGTGGGACGTGGGCGCGGCGGTGGCCGCGATCCGCGAGCTGGACCGCGCGGCGGGCGGCCTGGAGTACGTCGAGCAGCCGTGCCGGACCGTCGAGGAGCTGGCCGCGGTGCGGCGGCGGGTGGACGTGCGGATCGCGGCGGACGAGTCGATCCGGCACGCCGAGGACCCGGTGAGGGTCGCGGTGGCCGGCGCGGCGGACGTGGCGGTGATCAAGGTCGCGCCGCTGGGCGGGGTGCGGCGGGCGCTGGAGGTGGCGGAGGCGTGCGGCCTGCCGTGCGTGGTGTCGTCGGCGCTGGAGACGTCGGTGGGCATGGCGGCCGGCCTGGCGCTGGCGGGCGCCCTGCCGGAACTGGACTTCGCGTGCGGCCTGGGCACCCTGTCCCTGCTGGACGGGGACGTGACGAGCGGGTCCCTGCGCCCGGTGGACGGCCGGCTGCCCGTGCCGTCGACGGCCCCGACCCCCGACCTCCTGGGCGGGGTCGCCGCGGACCCGGCGACGGAGGGGCGCTGGCTGGACCGGCTGGACCGGGTGCGCCGCCTGCTCGGCTGACCCGCTCGGGCTGCCCCCTGCTCGGCTGTCCGCGCTCGGGCTGCCCCTGCTCGGGCTGCCCCCGCTCAGGGCCAGGTCCGCCGAATGGTCGACTCCGCCACGGCGTAGACGGCCGGACCACCCCGCCGCACGGCGCGCTCCATCGCCGGACGCGCGTTCACGAAGCGGCTGATCATCTCCTCGCGGCGGAGCTGCTGGTTGTTCAGGTAGAACAGGACCGCCGAGTGCACCGCGATCGGCTCGCGCTCGTGGTGCCGCCCCTTGATCCGCCCGTCCTTGCACAACGGGACCCAGCCGCGCTCCAGCCCGTACGCGAGCCACTCCTCGTCCGGGACGCACTGGGCGTCGTCGGGGTAGTGGTCGGTGATGCGGTGCACGAGCCACCCCCGAGCGCGCAGGCCGTCGGCCACACCGCGTCCCAGTCCCCGGTCGAGGAAGTACTCAAGCGGCGACATGCTGTGCCGCGCGGCAGATGGCCTCGACCTGGTCGGGAGCCAGGTCGTACTCGTGCGCGACGTCCTTGAGGGAGTCGCCGGCCAGCCACATCCGCACGACGGCGTCCACCGGGACGCGGTTCTCCTGGACCACCGGTGCCCCCCAGCCGAACAAGGGGTCGATCACCACCGGCGCGATGTCCGGGTACTGGCGCAACCGCAGCGACGAGGCGAACCCGTCCTCGGCGTCCCACGCGATGTAGCGCAGGTAGCCGTCGAGCACCTCCCTGATGGGCCGCTGCCGGTCACCGACGCGGGCCAGGTCGCCATCGGCGTAGTGCAGGAAGATGTCGAGGCCGTCGGTGACGATCTGCTGCGTCGCGAGGCCGTAGGGAGTGCCGAACTCGGTGCGCACCGCCGCCGCGGCGTCCCTGATCTTCCGCTTGGTGAGGCCGAGGTCGCGGAGCGAGCGCAGGACGTACGCCTCGACCACCGCCACGAACGGCACCGAGGGGGCTCCGCGCCCTTCCGCCGCGACGCGGTGCACGAGCGGCGCTCCGCCCGCCTGCTCGGCCAGCCAGCGGGACATGGTGCGCTTCGGGATGAGCAGGTGCCGGGCGGTCTCCCCCGGGGTCAGCAACGCGTCGCGGAACCGGTCGACCATCCACACCACCTCCTCCGGAGCGAGTGACCGGATCGTACGGCGACACCGGTCCCACCGGTCGGGCGAACGGGTGGACCGGTGGTCCTCAGGGGTGCGCGATGTCCGCGCCCAGGCTGCGGACGACGCCGTCGGTGCGGGTCAGGGCTTCCGTGCGCCTCGGCGTGGCGGGGACCCGGGTCAGGTCGACCACGCGGATCGGGGGGCCGAACTCGACCAGGGTCGGCACGTAGGAGGCGTCCGCCACCGACCAGCCGGCGTCGCCCTTCACGAACCGGAAGCGGGTGATGATGCCCTCTTCGGTGATGCCCCTCGGCTCGGAGTGGCGGGCCACCTCGTTGCCCATGCCGTAGACGACCCACTTGCCGTTGACCCGCTCGATCGGCTGCACGGCGTGCACGTGGGTGCCGATGATCAGGTCCACGGCCGGGTCGCCGAGCAGCGCGGCGGCCATCTCGCGCTGCTGCGGCGTCGCCTCGTGCCGGTACTCGTCGCCCCAGTGCAGGGAGGCCACGACGACCTCGGCGCCGGCGGCGCGCGCGGCCCGCGCGGCGGTCAGGACGCCCTCGACGGAGAGCTGGTTCGCCCGCCACGGCTGGTCGAGCGGGATGCCGTTGAAGCCGTAGGTGAACGCGACGTGCCCGACCTTCACGCCCTTCGCGTCGAGCAGCAGCGGCGTGGCGGACTCCTCGGGCGAGCGGAACGAGCCGGTGTGCCGCAGGCCGGCGGCGTCCAGCGCGTCCAGCGTGGTGGCGATCGCGGACGGGCCGCGGTCGAGGGTGTGGTTGGACGCGGTGGAGCAGCTGTCGTAGCCGATGCGCCGCAGCGCGGTCGCCACCTCGGGCGGCGCGCTGAACGCCGGGTAGCCGAACGTGGGCGCGCCCGGCGCGGACAGCGGCGTCTCCAGGTGGCAGATCGACACGTCGGCGTCGACGGCCTGCCGCAGGCCCTCCAGCAGGGGCGTGAAGTCGCGCGCCCCGTCCTGGTCGGCCTGCTCGGTGAGCGCCGGGTGGATGAGGACGTCACCGCCCGCGGCGAGCGTGAACGACGGCGGCTCGGGCGCGGTGGACGTGGTGGTCGTCGCCGGCGCGCGGGACGGCGTGAGCACGACGGGCGAGCCGGTGCAGGCCACCGCGGCGGCGCAGGCGGCCAGCCCGAGGGCCAGCCGCCCGCCGCGCGCGTTCAGCTGCGCCGCCGGCGCACGGCGCGGACCAGCAGCACCAGCACCGCCAGGCCGGCGGCCACCGGCAGCACCCGCCGGAGGGCGGGCGCGCCCCCGGTGTCGAGCAGGTCGAGCGGCTCGTCCGGGACGGCGTGCAGCCTCGGCCGGGCGGTTGCCTCTGGAGCGGTCACGCCCTCAGCTTCCGCCGGCGCGAGCCGCGCCGCCAGGCGTTCGGCGAACTCGGCGACGACCTTGCCCGCGACCTCGCCGATCAGACCGCGCCCGAACTGCGCGGGACGGCCGGTGACGCGCACCTCGGTGACCACGGACACGTCGGTGCCGTCGCCGGCGGCGGTGAGCGCCACGGACACCGTGGCGGACGCGGTGCCGTTGCCCCGGCTGTCCTTGCCGGCGGCGGTCAGCACGGCGGTGCGCGCCGCCTCGTCGACGGACGTGAACTCGCCGGTCCCCCGGTAGAGCAGGCTCACCGGGCCCAGCTTGACCTTGACGGTGCCGGTGAACGAGGGCCCGTCGACGCCGGTGAGGGTCGCGCCCGGCATGCACGGCGCGACCGCCTCCGGGTCGAGCAGCACCGCCCACACGGCCGGCACGGGCGCGGGGGCGGTGAACCGGTGCTCCAGCCTCACGCGCCCACCGCCGCGGTGACGGCCCGCCCGGTGAGCACGCGGGCGAGGTGCGCGCGGTACTCGGCGTCGGCGTCGGCGTCCGTCGCCGGGGAGGTGCCCTCGCCGGCGCGGGCCGCCGCCGCGGCGATCACCTCGGCCGTCGCGGGCCGCCCGACCAGCGCCTCCTCCACGCCGTGCGCCCGCACCGGGGTGGGGCCCATGTTGGTCAGGCCGACGCGGGCCCCGGTGATGCCGCCGTCCTCGACCCGCACCGCGGCGGCGACCCCGGCGATCGACCACGCCTGGGCGACCCGGGTGAACTTCTCGTAGCGCGCGCCCCAGCCGGTCAGCTTCGGGACGCGCACGTGGGTGAGCAGCTCGTCGGGGGCGAGGTCGGTGGTGAAGCGGTCGACGAAGAACCGCGCCGCGGGCACCTCGCGGGTCCCGCCCGGACCGACGCACACCAGCACCGCGTCCAGCGCGAGGACGGGCGCGGGCAGGTCGCCCGCCGGGTCGGCGTGGGCGAGCGAGCCGCCGACCGTGCCGCGGTGGCGCACCTGCGGGTCGGCGACGGTGCCGACGACGAGCCGCAGCAGCCCGGCGTGCGCGCGCACCAGCGGGTCCCGGTGCAGGTCGTGCTGGGTGGTCATGGCCCCGACGAGCAGCGAGTCGCCCTCGTCGCGGACGCCGGACAGCCCGGTCAGCCGGGACAGGTCGACCACGAGGGTCGGCGCGGCGAGCCGCATCCGCAGCACCGGGACCAGGCTCTGCCCGCCCGCCATCACCTTGGCGTCCTCGCCGCCCTCGGCGAGGGCCCGCACGGCCTCCTCGACCGTGGTGGGCGCGACGTAGTCGAACGCGGCCGGGATCACGCGCCGCCCCCCGTCGTGGTGATCGAGCCCAGGCCGCCGCCGGGGCCGGGCGTGGTGGGCGGGTCGGTGGACGCGCCCCGGATCGCCTTCCACACCCGCATCGGGGTGCACGGCATCCCCACGTCGGTGACGCCCAGGTGCCGCACGGCGTCCACGACCGCGTTGACCACGGCCGGGGTGGACGCGATGGTGCCCGCCTCGCCGACGCCCTTCACGCCCAGCGGGTTGGTCGCGGCGGGCGTCTCGGTGCGGTCGGTGGTGAAGTGCGGCAGGTCCACCGCGGACGGCAGCAGGTAGTCGGCGAGGGTGGCCGTGGTGAGGGTGCCGTGCTCGTCGTGCACGGCCTCCTCGAACAGGGCCTGCGCGATGCCCTGCGCCAGGCCGCCGTGCACCTGGCCCTCCACGATCAGCGGGTTCACCACCGTGCCGACGTCGTCGACGCACACGTACGAGCGGATCGCCACCGCGCCGGTCTCCGTGTCGACCTCGACCGCGCACAGGTGCGTGCCGTGCGGGTAGGAGAAGTTCTCCGGGTCGAACGTGGCCTCGGCGTCGAGCCCGGGTTCCACGCCGTCGGGCAGGTCGTGGGCGACGTGCGCGGCGACCACCACGTCCCCGAACGCCATCGTGGTGGACGTGCCGCGCACGGCGAACGCGCCGGCGGCGAACTCGACGTCGTCCTCGCCGACCTCCATCAGGTGCGCGGCGATCGCGCGGGCCTTGGCGAGCACCTTGTCCGCGGCCAGCGCGACCGCCGCGCCGCCGACGGCCACCGAGCGGGACCCGTAGCTGTCCATGCCGCGGTGCGCGACGCGGGTGTCGCCGTGCAGCACCTCGACGTCCTCGAACGGCACGCCGAGCCGGTCGGCGACGATCTGGCTCCACGCCGTGACGTGCCCCTGGCCGTGCGGGGAGGTGCCGGTGACCAGCTCGACCTTGCCGGTGGGCAGCACGCGCACGGCCGCGTGCTCCCAGCCGCCCGCCGCGTACCGCAGGGCGCCCAGCACGCGGGACGGGGCGAGCCCGCACATCTCGGTGTAGGTGGAGATGCCGATGCCCAGCTGCACGGGGTCGCCGGCGGCGCGGCGGCCGGCCTGCTCGGCGCGCAGCCCGTCGTAGTCGAACAGCTCGACGGCGCGGTCGGTGGCGGCCTCGTAGTCCCCGGTGTCGTAGGTGAGCCCCGCGACGGTGGTGAACGGGAACTCCTCGCGCCCGATCCAGTTCTGCCGCCGCAGCTCCAGCGGGTCGCGGCCGAGCTCGGCGGCCAGCTCGTCCATCAGCCGCTCGATCGCGAACGTCGCCTCGGGCCGGCCCGCGCCGCGGTAGGCGTCCGTGGGCACCTTGTTCGTGAACACGTTCGCGCAGGTGAACCGGTAGGCGGGGAACTTGTAGATGGCGTTGAACATGAACGCGCCGAGGATCGGCACGCCCGAGCTGATCAGCCGCAGGTAGGCGCCCATGTCGGCGAGCAGGTCCACGTCGAGCCCGGTGACGGTGCCGTCGCGGCGGGCGGTGAGGGTGAGCCGCTGCACCTGGTCGCGGCCGTGGTGGCCGGAGAGCATCGACTCGGTGCGGGTCTCGGTCCACTTCACCGGCTTGCCGAGCCGGCGGGCGACGAGCAGGGTCAGCACCTCCTCGGGCGTGACCTGGAGCTTGCCGCCGAACCCACCGCCGACGTCCGGCGCGATGACCCGGATCGTGTGCTCCGGGATGCCGAGCACGGCCGACAGCATCCACCGCAGGACGTGCGGGACCTGCGTGGACGACCACAGGGTGACGCCGTCGGGCGAGGGGTCGACCACGACCGAGCGGGGTTCCATGAACGCGGGGATGAGCCGCTGCTGGCGGAACGTGCGGCGCACGACCACCTCGGCGTCGGCGACCGCCCGGTCGACGTCGCCGCCGGTGCCCGCCTCGGCGGAGTCGAACACCCAGGTGGCGCTGGTGTTGGTGCCCAGGTCGGGGTGCACGAGGTCGGCGCCGTCCTCGACGGCGCGGGTGATGTCGAGGACCACGGGCAGCTCGTCGTAGTCGACGTCGACGGCGGCCAGCGCGTCGTGCGCCTCGGCCGCGGAGCGCGCCACGACCAGCGCGACGGCCTCGCCCGCGAAGTTCACCTCGTCCACCGCGAGGGCCGGCGCGGGCGGGGCCTTCATGTCCTCGGTGATCGGCCAGGCGCACGGCAGGCTGCCCTGCTCGTCGGCGAGGTCGCGGCCGGTGAGGACGGCGAGCACGCCGGGCATCCGGGTGGCCCCGCCGACGTCGACCGACGTGATGCGGGCGTGCGCGACGGGGCTGCGCAGCACGGCCAGGTGCAGCATGCCGGGGAGCTGGAGGTTGTCGGTCCACCGGGTGGCGCCGGTGATGAGCCGGGCGTCCTCCTTGCGCAGGCGGGCCCTGCCGATCTCGGGTCCGGCGCCCGAGGGGCCGGCGTCCGGGGGTCCGGCATCCGGGGACCCGGCGGGGGCGTCGGCGGGGGCCGTCACGCGGCACCGCCGGCGCGGGCGGCGGCGCGCACGGCGCGCACGATGTTCTGGTAGCCGGTGCAGCGGCAGAGGTTGCCCTCCAGGCCGTGCCGCACCTCGTCCTCGTCGGGGTCGGGGTTGTCCGCGAGCAGGTCGATGGCCTGCATGATCATGCCGGGGGTGCAGAACCCGCACTGGAGGGCGTGGTTCTCGTGGAACGCGCGCTGCACGGGGTGCAGTTGCCCGTCCCGGGCCAGGCCCTCGACGGTGGTGACCTCGTGGCCGTCGGCCTGCACGGCGAGGACGGAGCAGGACTTCACGCTGCGCCCGTCGAGGTGGACGGTGCAGGCCCCGCAGTTGCCCGTGTCGCAGCCGACGACGGTGCCGGTCCGGCCGAGCCGTTCGCGCAGGTGGTGGACCAGCAACGTTCTCGGTTCGACCTCGTCGGTGTAGGCCACGCCGTCGACGGTGACGGTGATCCGCATGAACCCTCCAGGTCCGGTTGTGGTGGGGGTCACGTCCGAGCCTGCTCTTGGTTGTCGGGTCAAACAACCCCCGGTTCCCGGTGGATGGCGCCGGCGGTCCGCGCCAGGCGCTCCCCTCCCCCGCCCCAGCGCAGCGCGATGATCTCGGCGGCGATCGACACGGCGGTCTCCTCGGGGGTCCGCGCGCCCAGGTCCAGGCCGATGGGCGAGGACAGCCGGGCCAGCTCGTCCTCGGTGACGCCCGCCTCGCGCAGCCGCCGCAGCCGGTCGTCGTGCGTGCGGCGGGACCCCATCGCGCCGACGTAGCCGAGGTCGAGCCGCAGGGCGACCTCCAGCAGCGGCACGTCGAACTTCGGGTCGTGGGTGAGCACGGCGACGACCGTGCGGCCGTCGAGCGCGCCCGCGTCGGCCTGCCCGGCGAGGTAGCGGTGCGGCCAGTCCACGACGACCTCGTCGGCTTCGGGGAACCGGCCGGCCGTCGCGAACACCGGGCGCGCGTCGCACACCGTGACGCGGTAGCCGAGGAACGCGCCGAGCCGCGCCACGGCGGCGGCGAAGTCGATGGCGCCGAACACCAGCATCCTGGGCGGTGGTTCGAAGGAGTTCACGAACACCGCCATGCCCTCGCCGCGCCGCTGCCCGTCCGGCCCGTAGCGCAGGGTGCCGCTGCGGCCGGCGGCGAGCAGGCCGCGCGCGTCGTCGGCGACGGCGTCGCGGGCCCGGTCGGACGGGACGTCGCCGGACACGCGGTCGGGCCACACGACGAGCCTGCGCCCGACCCACTCGGGGTGCTCGACGACCGTGGCGACGGCCACCGGTTCCCCGGCGCGCACGGTCGCCAGCACCTCGGGCAGCTCCGGGAACGTCGCCGCGGACACCGGCTCCACGTACACGTCGATGATCCCGCCGCAGGTCAGGCCCACGGCGAACGCGTCGTCGTCGCTCACCCCGTACCGCTGGAGCACGGGCGCGCCACCGGCCACGACCTCCCGCGCCAGCTCGTAGACCGCGCCCTCGACGCAGCCGCCGGACACGCTGCCGACGACCTCGCCGCCGGCGCCGACGAGCATCGCCGCGCCCGGCGGCCGGGGGGCGGAGCTGAACGCGGCGACGACCGTCCCGACGCCGACGGTCTCCCCGGCGTCGACGCGACGGGCCAGTTCGGCGAGCACATCACGCACGTCGGACCTCCTCCAGCAGGGCGTGCAGGGTGTCGAGGCTGTGACCGGCGAGGAGCCGGTCCAGGTGCGGCAGGGCGGCGGCGATGCCGGACTGCACGGGCAGGTAGCCGTCGTGGCCGGCGTGCGGGTTGACCCACAGCACCCGGTGGGCCAGCCGGGCGAGCCGCGCCACCTGCTCGGCGAGCAGGGCGGGGTCGCCGCGCTCCCAGCCGTCGGAGCAGATCACGACGACCGCGCCGCGCGCCGCGCCCCGCTGCCCCCACCGGTCGAGGAACGCCTTCAGGGCCTCGCCGAGCCGCGTGCCGCCCCCGGAGTCGGGCACGGCGCGGGCCGCCGCGGTCAGCGCCGCCTCGGGGTCGCGGTGCCGCAGCTGCCGGGTGACGCGGGTGAGCCGGGTGCCGAGCGTGCACACCTCGGCGGGCACGGCGCGGGCGACGACGTGCGCGAACCGCAGCAGCGCGCCGGCGTAGGGCTTCATGGACCCGGACACGTCGACCAGCAGCACGACCCGGCGCGGGCGGGTGGCGCGGCGCCGGTGCGCGGGCACCACCTCCCCGGTCGCGACGAGCCGGCGCAGCACCCGGGCGGGGTCGAGCTCGCCGCGCCGCGCGGGCCGCGCCCGGGACGAGCGCCGCCGGGGCGGCACGGGCCGCAGCGCCGCCACGAGCAGCGCGAGGTGCTCGCGCTCGGCGGGGCTCATCGCGGCGATGTCCTTGTGCCGCAGGGTTTCCGCGTCGCTCGCCGCGACCCGCAGCGGGGGCGCGCCCCCGGCGCGGTCGGCGCAGGTCCCGAGCGCGGCGAGGTGCGAGGTCCGGCGCGCCGGCGGCCGGGGACGCGGGCGGGGGAGGGCGTCGCCGAACCAGGCGGCGAACGCGGCGTCGTAGCGCGGCAGGTCGTCCGGCCCGGAGCACAGCGCGAGCCGCCCGGCCCAGTACACGTCCGCGCCGCGCGTGACGTCGAGGTGGTCGAGCGCGGCGACGAACGCCCGCACCCGGTCCGGCCCGCACGGCACCCCGGCGTGCCGCAGCGCGTGCGCGAACCCCGCGAACCCGGTCGGCGCGTCGGTCCCGCTCTGCGCGTCGGCCCCGGTCATCCCGCGACCGCGTCCCCGGTCACCAGGTCGAGGACGCCGGCGGCCAGGACGCGCCGGGTGTCCTCCCGGTACTTCAGGACGGCGCCGAGGGTCGCGGCGGCGGTGTCGGTGTCGAGGTCGGTGCGGCCCAGGGCGAGCAGGGCGCGGGCCCAGTCGAGGGATTCGGCGACGCCGGGCGGCTTGAGCAGGTCGAGGTCGCGCAGGGCGCGCACGGCGGTGGCGACCCGGGTGGCGAGGCGCTCCGTCGCGCCGGGCAGGGCGCGGCGCAGGATGGCGACCTCGCGGGCCAGGTCGGGGTGCTCCAGCCAGTGGTAGAGGCAGCGGCGCTTGAGGGCGTCGTGCACGTCGCGGGTGCGGTTGGAGGTGAGCACGACCAGCGGCGGGGTGGCGGCGGCGACGCGGCCCAGTTCGGGGATGGTCACGGCGTTCTCGCCGAGCACCTCCAGCAGGAGCGCCTCGAACTCGTCGTCGGCGCGGTCCACCTCGTCGACGAGCAGCACGCACGGCGCCTGTTCGAGGGCGCGCAGCAGCGGCCGGGCGAGCAGGAAGCGGCGGGTGTGCAGGGAGGCCCCGGCGGCCTCGGCGTCGACCGGCCCGGCGGCTTCGAGGGTCCGCAGGTGCAGGAGCTGGCGCGGGAAGTCCCAGTCGTAGAGGGCCTGGGCGGCGTCGATGCCCTCGTGGCACTGGAGCCGGATCAGCGGCAGGCCGAGCGCGTCGGCCAGCGCCACCGCCAGGAACGTCTTGCCGGTGCCCGGCTCGCCCTCGCAGAACAGGGGGCGGCGCATCCGCAGGGCCAGGAAGGCGGCGGTGGCGATCCCCTCGTCCGGCAGGTAGCCGGCGCGGTCGAGCGCGGCGGCCAGCTCGCCCGGCGTCGCGGGCTCCGGCGGCGGGGGCCCCGACTGCACGGGCTCCGGCGGCGGGGCGGGTTCCACTGGCGTCACACCTCCGAGGGTAGGCGGCGGAGGCGCCCCGGCGCCCGGACGAGCGGGGGCCGGGGACCCCGGGGCCAGGTCGTGGTTCAACCCCGAGGCGGAACCGGGGAGCGTCCCCGATGTGCCGGGACGCCCGGCCGGGCAGGCTTGGGCCATGACGACGAACGACGTGCTGAACCAGGCGACGGACACCCTGAACCAGGCCACCGACAAGGTCAAGAAGCTCCGCCGCAGCCGGGGCGACCGCATGGTCGCGGGCGTGTGCGGCGGCCTCGCGAAGCTCCTCGGCGTCGACGCGGCGCTGCTGCGCATCCTGCTGGTCGCCGCGACCCTCTTCGGGTTCGGCGCGGGCGCGGTCCTCTACCTCGCCGCCTGGGTGCTGGTGCCCGAAGAGACGGTCTAGCGGGGGAACCCGGGCACGCCCGGGAGGGTCTGCCACGGCCGGGGGCCGTCGAGGGGGCGGTACTCGACGCCGAGGGCGTCGAGCCTCGGCAGGTGGTGCCCGGCGAGCCTGGCCCGGAACTCGGCGTGGTCGCGGGGACCGGCGGGGCTCCACGCGACCTCGGCGAACGCGGCGAGCCGGGGGAAGGCCGCGTAGTCGAGGCGCCGCGGCGAGTCGAGGTGCTCGGTCCACAGGTTCGCCTGCACGCCCAGCACCCGGTCGGCCGCGGCGGGCTCGTACCGGTGGACGTCCTCCAGGGTCGTCACCGTGCCGACCGGGACGGGCTCGTCGGGGTGGTCGGACTGCCGGTAGTCGAGGTAGAGGTGCTCCTCGGGGCACAGGACGACGTCGTGCCCGCGGTCGAGGGCGCGCAGGCCCGGTTCCTCGCCCCGCCACGACGCGACGACGGTCGACGCGGGCAGGGGGCCCGCGTCGAGCACCTCGTCCCAGCCGAACGGCCGCCGCCCGCGCGCCGCGAGGTGCTGCGCGACCCGCCGCACGAACCGCCCGTCGCCGCCCTCGGCCTCGTCGCCGCCGAGGCCCACGACCTCGCTGGGGAACACGTCCAGCAGCTCGTCGAACACGTCCCGGTAGAAGTCCACCGCGGCCTCGTCGGCCTTGAGGACGTTCGGGTTGACCCCCCAGTCCGTCCACACGCCGCCGCCGGCGGTGCCCAGCTCGGGGTAGGCGGCGATCGCGGCCTGGCTGTGGCCGGGCACGTCGATCTCGGGCACCACGGTGACGTGCCGGGCCGCCGCGTAGGCGACGAGTTCGCGCAGGTCGTCCTGGGTGTAGTAGCCGCCGTGGGGCCGGCCGGTCATCCCGCCGGAGCGCCGGTCGCCGGACCGCGAGTCGGGCCGCCAGCCGCCGACCTCGTGCAGCCGGGGGTGGCGGCGGGACTCGAACCGCCAGCCCTGGTCGTCGGTGAGGTGCAGGTGCAGCACGTTCAGCTTGTGCGCGGCGAGCAGGTCCACGTAGCGCAGCAGGTCGTGCTTGGGCAGGAAGTGCCGCGCCACGTCGATCAGCACCCCGCGCCACGCGAACCGCGGGTGGTCGACCACGGAGCACACCGGCAGCCGCACCACGCCGGGCGGCACGGCCCGGAACGCGGCGGGCCCGCTGAGCTGCCGCAGCGTCTGCCGGGCGTAGAACTCGCCCGCGTCGTCGGACGCCAGCACGCGCACCCCGTCGGGCGAGACGGACAGCCGGTAGCCCTCGGCGGGCCCGTCGACGCGCTCGACCTGGAACGCCCCGTCGAAGTCGACCTCGCCGTCACCGGCGTCGAACAGGACGGGCCTGGGCAACAGGATCACTTGACCGCTCCCGCGAGTCCGGCGACGAGCCGCCGTTGGACGAGGACGAAGAAGACCAGCACCGGGATCGTCATCAGCGTCGATCCTGCCATGATCGCGCCCCAGTCGTTCTGGTCCGGTTTGACGAACACCTGCAGCGCCAGCGGCAGGGTCTGGTTCTCGGCCGCCGAGATGATGAACGTCTTGGCGAACAGGAAGTCGTTCCAGGCGTGGATGAACGACAGCACGCTGGTCGCCACCAGGCCGGGCGCGACGAGCGGGAACAGCACCTGCCACAGGAACCGGAAGCGGGACGCGCCGTCGAGGGTCGCGGCCTCCTCCAGCTCGACGGGCACGGCGGCGACGAACCCGCGCAGCATCCAGATCGCGAACGGCAGGCTGAACGCCAGGTGCACCAGCACCAGCGACCCGAGGTGGTTGAGGCCGAACGCGGGCGCGACGTCCCGCACGGACCGCATGACGAAGAACAGCGGGATGGTCAGCGCCTCCACCGGCACCATCTGCACGACCAGCAGCATCACCAGCATCGTGGTGCGGCCGCGGAACCGGAACCGGGTCAGCGCGGTGGCCGCCAGGAACGAGACGAACAGGCTCAGCACCACCACCGCGCCCGCCACGACGAGGCTGTTGAGCAGGTAGCGGCCGAAGCTCTGCACGGTGAGCGCCCGCACGAAGCTGTCCAGCGTCGGCAGGAGCGTCCACGGCCGCGGGTCGGTCGAGACGACCTCGGCCTCGGGCTTCAGCGCGGTCAGCAGCATCCAGTACAGCGGGAACGCCACCACGCCCGCCACGACGACGGTGGCGGTCTCGGCGATCCCGCGCGAGATCCGGCGGTTCACAGCGCCTCACCCCCGCGCCGCAGCGCCCGCAGGTACCCGACCGTGACGAGCAGCAGGATCAGCGTCGTCACCACGCCGATCGCCGCGCCCAGCCCGTACTCGGAGGCGGCGAACGCCTGCTGGTAGGCGTAGACGTTGAGCACGAGGTTGCGCCCGGCGATGCCGCCGCCGTTGGTCATGACGTAGACCTGCGTGAACACCTTGAAGTCCCAGATGACCGACTGGATGGTGACGACGACGAGCAGCGGCCTGAGCAGCGGCAGGATCACGTCCGTCGCGGTCCGCAGGGTGGACGCGCCGTCGAGCGCGGCGGCCTCCAGCACCTCGCCGGGGATGGCCTTGATCCCCGCGTAGAGGGTGACCATGACGAACGGGAACGAGCACCAGACGACCTGCGCGGCGACGAGCCCGAACGCGGTCCACTTGTCGTAGGTCCAGGAGAACCCGGTGGTGCCCAGCACCTCGTTGACGAAGCCGAAGTTCGCGTCGAACAGGAACAGCCAGATCGTGGACCCGGCGACGGCGGGCGTGGACCAGGCGCCGAGCGCGGCCAGGAACAGCGTGGTGCGCGCCCACGTGCGGACCCTGGTGGCCAGCACCGCGAGGGCGGCGCCGACCAGCAGGGTCCCGAGCACGCACACCGCCGCGAAGCCGACGGTCTGCCCGAGCACGGACCAGAACCGCGCGTCCCCGAGCAGGGTCGCGTAGTTGCCCAGGCCCAGGAAGGTCAGCGGCGCGCCGCCGCTGACCTGCTCCTGGCCGTAGTCGAACAGGGAGATCAGCACGAGCTGGTACACCGGGTAGCCCATGAGGCCGACGAGCACCAGCAGCGCGGGGGCGAGGTAGGCGAACGCGACCCGCCCGTCCCCCTTCCCGACCCCGGGGGTCTTCGCCGGCGCCGTCACGAGCCGAACGCGGCGTTCATCTCGTCGGCCGCCGCCTTCGCCGCGGTGTCGACGTCCTCGCCGCCGGCGGCGACCTCCTGGAGCAGGTTCGGCAGCACGGCCTGCGCGTCGACCTTGGCCCAGTCGGGGGTGACGGGCACGAACCTGGTGCCGGACTCCAGCGTCTCGATGAACGGCTCCAGCACCGGGTTGGCCTTCGCGACCTCGGCCTGCACGTCGCCGAACGTGGGCAGGTTGCCCATGGCGTCGAACATCTTGCGCTGGTAGGTCTTGCCGCCGAGGAGCCTGGTGAACTCCTGGGCGAGGGTCCGGCGCTGCGAGCCCTTGAGGACGCCGAGCAGGTTGCCGCCCGCGAACGCCGGCGCGATGGTGCCCGCGGTCCTGCCGGGCACCGGGACGACGGCGTACTTGCCGGCGGCGGTGGAGGCGTCGACGGACCGGCGGTTGAAGTCGCCGCCGATGACCATGGCGGCCTTGCCGGCGCGGAACGCCTCGACGCTGGCGTCGCCGCCGTTGGCGGCGCACTGGGCGGGCGGGCAGATGTCGTCGGCGATCAGCTCGGTGTACTGCCGCAGGCCGGCCTTCGACTCGGCGCTGTCGATGGTGGAGACGTACCCGGCGCCGTCCTTCTTCGCGATGTCGCCGCCGTTGGCCCACACGAACGGCATGGCGCCGTAGGTGTACTTGCCGCCGGCGGAGATGCCGAGCAGGTCGGGCTTGGCGGCGCGGATCGCGCGGGCGGTCGTGGCGATCGCGTCGAGCGTCGCCGGCGGCTGGAGGCCCAGCTCCTGGAAGACGTCGGTGCGGTAGTAGAGGGCGCGCACGCCGACGTACCAGGGGACGCCGTAGACCTTGCCGTCGACCTTGCCCGTGTCCAGGACGGCGGGCAGCAGGTCGCCGGCCTCGTCCCACGTCGAGAGGTCCAGCTCGGCGAACCCGCCGCCCGCCACGTAGCCCGCGAGGTCGGTGTTGCCGAACTCGGCGACGTCGGGCGCGCTCGCCGGGTCGCTGAACGCGGCCTTGAACCGCTCGGCGCGGGTCTGGACCTGGATGTACTGCACGTCCACGGTGACGCCCTCGTGGGCCCGCTGGAACTCGGCGACGGCCTCCGCGACGACCGCCTCCTTCGGTCCCCGGTTGACCTCGTCGAACAGCCAGACCCTCAGCTGCCCGGTCCGCTCGTCCGCGCCGGCGGGCGCCGGGCCGGACTGGACCGGGGCGCACCCGGCCAGCACGGCGGCGCCCACCGCGACTGCCGCCACTACGAACCGCATCCTCGCCACCTCTTCCCGAGCTGCGTTGCGTCCTGCGCAACGACTATTTCAAGGGGAGCAACGCGGATGCTAATGTCCTGATCGGCAAGCGGTCTAGACCAGATTCGCCCAGGTCCGGACGGCGTCGGCGGACAGCGGGGCGTCCCACCCGCGTGGGCGCACGGCGCTCCCGACGTGGAACCCGGTCACGCCGAGGGCCTTGAGCGGGGCCACCTGCTCCGCCTTCAGCCCGCCGCCGACGAGCAGCCGCACCGCGCCCCGCCGGGCGGCGAGCCGTTCCAGGACGGGCAGGCCGTCCGCCACGCCGCGCGGGCTGCCGGCGGCGAGCACCGTGTCGCAGCCGAGCCCGGCGACGACGTCCCACTCGCCCTCGGGGTCGGCGGAGTTGTCCAGCGCCCGGTGGAACGTCCACGCGCAGCCCCCCACCTCGGCCAGCACGGCGCGCACGGCGTCCGCGTCGACCCGGCCGGAGGCGTCGAGGAAACCGAGCACGAACTCCGACGCGCCCGCCTCGCGCAGCGCCGCCGCGTCCCGCCGCAGCCGGTCGGGGTCGCCGGGCGCGAACCCGACGGCGTCGCGCAGCATGACGCGCACCGGCAGGTCGGTCGCCGCGGCGACCTCCCGGTACACGGCGACCGGCGGCGTGAGGCCGTCCGAGGCCATGTCGACGGTCAGTTCGAGGCGGTCCGCGCCGCCGGCCTGCGCGGCCTCGGCGTCGGCGGCGTGCAGTGCGATGACTTCCAACATGGTCTGGACCATAACGAGCGGCCGGTCGCGCCGGAACGCCCACGACGGACCCCCGTCACCCGGTCGGCTGATCTGTGAACTGTGAACCGGCAGCCGTGTATCCACCGTAGAACTACTCACTCCTTATCTGATGACCGACCTCAACCCCGACTGAGGAGGCCCGCGCATGACCGCCAACCCGCCTGGCGTCGACGAGCTCGACCCCGTTGACGAGCTGGAGCTCGACCCGTCGGCACCGTCCGACGAGACCGGCACCCCGGACGACCCGAAGTCGCCCGAGCTGCCCGAACCGCCGCCGCCCTCTCCCGAGGGCCATCACCAAACGCACTGAGGACGCTGGGGGAAGGGCGGCGGTCGGTCGGCTTCGAGGGGTGTCGACCGGCTGCCGCCCGGCTGGGGAACGGCGGTCCGCGGTGCGAGGGGGGCACCGCGGACCGCCCGCCGCGGGCACACCGCCCGTGTGTGACGATCAGCTCCGGCTGGGGGAAGTCGAGGAGGAGGTGACGACGTTGGGAGAACTGCGCACGGCGGGTGAGCGCCCACCGTGGGAGGGGCTCGACGGAACCGACCGGCACGCCGCCTGCGTCGTCGCCGCGCGGGACGGCGACCGCAGGGCGCTGGACGTGCTCGTCGCGGACCTGACACCGCTCGTGTGGCACGTCGCGCGGGGGCACGGGCTGGACCGCAGCACCGCCGAGGACGTGGTGCAGACGGTGTGGCTCGCGCTGCTGCGCCACCTCGACCGACTGGTCGAACCGCGCGCGCTGGCCGGGTGGCTCGTCGTGACGACGCGCCGCGAGGCCCAGCGCACCTGGACGCCCGCCCACCGCGAAGCCGCGCTGAGCGACGAGCTGGCGGACCACCTGGAGAGCGAGCACGGCCTGCCCGAGGACGCCGCCCTGGTCGACGACCGGGACCACCGGCTGTGGCGGGCCTTCGGCCGTTTGTCGCAGAAGTGCCAGGAACTCCTGCGACTCACCGTGCTGGCCGGGCGGGCCGAGTACCGCGCGGTCGCCGAAGCACTGTCCATGCCACGCGGCAGCATCGGGCCCACCAGGGGCCGGTGCCTGACGATGCTGCGCACACATCTCGACGCGGAAGGAGGATCGCGGTGAACGACATCGACCCGCGCGATGACCGCAGAGGCCAAGAGGACACCGCAGTCCTCACTGAGCTGAACCGCCTGGTGTACGAGTTGGACGCGCCCCCACCGGGGCTCGTCGAACGCATCCAGTTCGCGGTCGCCCTGGAGAACCTGGACGTCGAGGTCGCCCGCTGGGAACGCGCGGGCTCGCTGGCCGGCGTGCGCGGCGGGAACCCGGGCACGATCACGTTCACGGTGGACAACCTGACCCTGATGGTGAACTTCACCTCGACCGGCGCGCACCACCGCATCGACGGCTGGCTCGTGCCCGCGGGTGAGCACACCGTGGAGGTCCGGGTCGCCGAGCACCGGTCCAGCACGACCAAGGCCGACGACGGTGGCCGGTTCGTGCTCTCGGACGTGCCGGCGGGCACCACGCAGATCGTGGTCCACCTGGTCAACTCCCGGGGCGAACCCGGTCGGACGGTCGTGACCCCCACCATCATGTTGTAACCGGCCCGCCGCGGCGGGCGCGTCGCGCGCCTTGCTCGGCGCGCTCGGCGCGCTCGGCGCGCTCGGCGCGCTCGGCCTGCGAGGGACGCTCACAGCGGGTCGCCGGCGGTGCACTCACGGAGAGTGACCCGTTCGGCTCAGCCATTCCCTCCACAAGACGGCTCCTCGGGCACGTTCTGTGTGCTGGCATTAGGGCGTGTCCGTGTCCCGTGCCGTCGTACCGGCACCCAGCCCCGCCCACAGTGGTCTTGATCTTGCCGTTGAGCTGCGCAAACAGGCTTACCGCGCGGCATCGGCCGGTCGTCCCGCGGACGCGGTGAGACTCCTGCGGCGCGCGCTGGGCGCACTGCCCGTCACCCCGGCCAGCCCGGAGGCGACCACGGTGCGCATCCGGATACTGATCACGCTGTCCTACGGCGAGGCCGAGACCGGGTCGGTCGAGAACGGCCTCGCGCACCTCGGGACGGCGAACGACCTGATCGCCGCCCTGCCCGAGGGGCCGGAGGCGGTCTCGCTGCGCGCCATCGCCAAGGACCAGCAGGCCCTGATCCTGCACCGGGCGGGCCGCACCGCCGAGGCCATCGCGCTCTACGACCAGTCCGTGCGCGAACTGGAGGACGGCCTGGCCGCCGGCGCGGTCGACACGGCGACGCTGTCGGCGGCCCTGATGAACCGCGGCCTGACGAACATCGCGTTCGGGCTGCCCGAGGCCGCCGAGCGCGACATCCGGCGCACCATCGAGCTGGCCGAGGCCGAGGACCTGCCGCTGATGCGCGCCAAGGCGTACGGCAACCTCGGCGACATCGCCCAGATGACCGGCGACGCGCCCCGGTCGCTGCACCACCACGAGCAGGCCGAACGGGCGTTCCGCGTGCTGGCGCCGGACCTGGTCGCGAGGACCCGCATCGACCGGGCGCGCGTGATGCTCGCGGCGGGCCTGGCCGACGAGGCCGCCAAGCACCTCGACGACGCCCTGGTCGTCCTGCGCCGCCGCCGGGTGGGGCAGGACCTGGCGGAAGCCGAGCTGACCCGCGCCGCCGCCGCCCTGCTCCAGGGTGACTGGGCGACCGCGCAGGACCTGGCGGGCCAGGCACAACGCCGCTTCCGGCGGCGCGGCAGCACGTCGTGGGCGGAGCTGGCGGCGTTGATGAAGATGCGCGCCGAGTTCGCCGCCGTCCCCTCCCCCTCTCCCGCGCCTGCGCCTGCGCCTGCTCCTACTTCCGCTTCCGCTTCCGCTTCCGCTGAGGTGATGCTGCCGCCGGTGGAGGGCTTCTTCCTCACCACCGACCGACGCCCGACCGCCGGACCGCCGAGGACGGGCACGACGGCGTCCGCGCGCCTGCCGATCGCCGTCTCGGTCTCCGCCTCGGCGAACCCCCGCCCCGCCCCCCGGGCCGGCTCTCCCTCTGACTCCCCTGCCGCTCCCCCCGCCGGGTCCCCCTCCAGCTCCCCCGCCGACTCCCCCTCCAGCTCTCCCTCCAGCTCTCCCCCTGGCCCTTCCGCCCGGTCCCGCACGGCGCCCCCGGCGCGCACGGCACCCTCGGCGCGCACGGCGACCCCGGCCCGCGCGGCGAAGCTGGCCGCACGCCTCCAAGCCGTCGGCCTGACCGACGAGGCGGCCGTGGCGACGCTGCTCGCGGTCCGGATGGCGATCCGCCGCGGTGACCTGGCCGGGGCCCGCGGGCTGCTGGACCGGGTGCCCGCGCCCACCCCCATCACCCCCGTGGACCACCGGATGCTGCGCCGCCTGTGCCGGGCCGAGCTGGCCGTCGCGACCGGCGCGGTCGACGACGCCCTGCGCGAGGCCGAGGAGGGCCTGGCCGAACTGGGCCGGGTGCGCGACCGGATGGGCGGCCTCGACCTGCTGTGCGGCACCGCCGTGCACGGCCGCGAACTGGGCGAGCTGGCCGTCGGCCTCGTCCTGGACCGGGACGGCGACGCCGGGGTGGCGTTCGACTGGCTGGAGCGCACCCGCGCCCAGGTTTACCGCTACGAGCCGCTGCCGGCGATCGACGACCCGGTGCTCGCGCGGCGCGTCGCCGAGTCGCGCAGCCTGTCCCGCGCCGTGCAGCAGGCCCGCCTCGACGGGCGTCCCGCCGACGAGCTGGAGGCCCGCCTCGACGTCCTCCAGAACGAGGTCGCGCGCCTGGGCTGGCACACCAGCGTGTGGGGGCGGCCCCGGCCCGTCCGCCGGGTCGGCGACGTGGTGCCGCACCTGGGCGACCGGACCGTGGTCAGCTTCGTCGCCCGCGACGACGTCCTGTCCGCCGTCGTGCTGTCCCGGGACGGCGCGACCCTGGTCCGCCTGGGGCGGGCCGGTGAGGCGTTCGAGCTGAGCAGGCAGCTGCACGCCGACCTCGACGTGCTGGCCCCCGACCACCTGCCCGAGGTGCTGGCCGCCGCGATCACCGAGTCGGCGGCCCGGCGTGCCGCACGCTTGGACGAGGTGCTCATCGCGCCGCTGGGCCCCCACCTGGGCGCGGGCGAACTGGTGGTCGTCCCGACCGGCGAGCTGTACGCGGTGCCGTGGAACGCCCTGCCGTCCCTGCACAACCGGCCCGTGGTGGTCGCCCCCTCGGCGACGGCGTGGCTGAACGCGGCGTCCGCCGCCCCGCGCGCCACGCGGGTCGTCCTGGTCGGCGGACCGGACCTGCCGGAGGCGGTGGGCGAGGTGAGCGACCTGCGCGGGGCCTACCCCGACGCGGTGGTGGTCGACGCGGTGTCGGACGTGCTGGAGGCGTTGGACGGGGCGCGCCTGGCGCACATCGCCGCGCACGGCGAGCACGTGGCCGACAACGCCCTCTTCTCCCGCTTGGAGCTGGCCGACGGGCCGCTGTTCGCCCACGAGACGGCCAGGCTGCGCAGGGCGCCCGAGCAGGTGGTGCTGGCGGCGTGCTCGCTGGCGCTGAGCCGCATCAGGCCGGGCGACGAGGCCCTGGGTTTCGCCGGCGCGCTGCTGGCCAGCGGGTCGCGGACCGTGGTCGCCGCCGTCAGCAAGGTGGGCGACCGGGCCGCGTCCCGGACGATGGCGATGTTCCACAAGCTGCTGGCCGAGGGCAAGCCGCCCTCGCACGCCCTGGCGGAGGCAACCGCCGCCGACCCCCTACGCCGCCCGTTCGTGTGCTTCGGCGCCTGAGGCCCCCACCCCACCCCTACCCCGCCACACCAATCGCCCCCTCGTTCAACAATCCCACAATCCACCACGCCACCCAAGCGGCCCGAAGACCGAAACCCGCCCCACCTCGGGGGCGCAGAAGGGCGACCGGCATAGGCCGGCGGCTCGACGTCCCGGGCGGACAGGCAGACACGGCGCGGACAGGCGCAGCAAGCGCGGCAGGCGCGGGCACAGGCAGGCGACGCGGACAGGCGCGGGTGGGCGGCGCAGGCGGGCCGGTACGGCGCGGGCGGGCCGGTACGGCGCGGGCGGGCCGGTAGCGCGGACAGGCGGCGCAGGCGGGCGCGGCGCGAGTGGGCGGCGCGGGCAGACGCGGCACGGAGAGGCGGCGCGGGCAGACGCGGCGCGAATGGGCGGCGCAGGCGGGGCGCGGCGCGGACAGGCAGGCGGGCAGGCGACGCGGCACCTCGGGCGGGCGGTGCGCTGGGGCGCTGGAGCGCTGGGGCGCTGGGGCGCTGGAGCGCTGGAGCGCTGGAGCGCTGGAGCGCTGGAGCGCTGGAGCGCTGGAGCGCTGGAGCGCTGGAGCGCTGGAGGCAGCGTGATGGTCGGTGCGGGCTGGGGTGGCGGCCCTTGGGGAGCGGGGTGAATGGGGCGGGGTGAGTGGCGGGGGTCAGCGGGGCGGGGTGGGTGAGTGGGTTAAGGGTCAGTGGGTGAGTGGGCCGGGTCGGGGGTTTGGGCTCGTGGCGTTCTCGGGACTGGTGGCGGGTCGGGGCGCTGCATTGTCCAACCGATGGCCGTAACAGCGTTTCCGTACATTATCGACGCCTGGTTCACCCAATCGTGTCAGCCCTTTTGTCGAAAGCGCTGGTCACCGCATTCGACACCCGATGCGCAAAACACACCACCCGCCGTTATTCCACCTCACGAATACCGGAGGGCCCGGTCCGCGTGAAGCGAACCGGGCCCTCCGGGAGGGACCTCACCTGATCGGAGAACCGATCAGAAGTCCATGCCGCCGGCGTCCGGGACGGCCGGGGCGGAGCCCGCCTTCTCCGGCTTGTCGGCGACGACCGCCTCGGTGGTGAGGAACAGGGCGGCGATCGACGCGGCGTTCTGCAGCGCCGAACGGGTCACCTTGGTCGGGTCCGGGACACCGGCCGCGAGCAGGTCCTCGTACACGCCGGTGGCGGCGTTGAGGCCGTGACCCACGGGGAGGCCCTTGACCTTCTCCACCACGACGCCGCCTTCGAGGCCGGCGTTCACGGCGATCTGCTTCAGCGGCGCCTCGACGGCGACCTTGACGATGTTGGCACCGGTGGCCTCGTCGCCCTCGAGCTTCAGGCCCGCGAACGCGATCTCGGCGGCCTGGAGCAGGGCCACGCCACCACCGGCGACGATGCCCTCCTCGACGGCGGCCTTGGCGTTGCGCACCGCGTCCTCGATGCGGTGCTTGCGCTCCTTCAGCTCCACCTCGGTGGCGGCGCCGGCCTTGATGACCGCGACACCGCCGGCGAGCTTCGCCAGGCGCTCCTGCAGCTTCTCGCGGTCGTAGTCGGAGTCCGACTTCTCGATCTCGGCGCGGATCTGGTTGACGCGGCCCTGGATCTGCTCGGCGTCACCCGCACCCTCGACGACGGTGGTCTCGTCCTTGGTCACGACGACCTTGCGGGCCTTGCCCAGCAGCGACAGGTCGGCGTTCTCCAGCTTGAGGCCGACGTCCTCCGTGATGACCTGGCCACCGGTGAGGATGGCGATGTCCTGGAGGATCGCCTTGCGGCGGTCGCCGAAGCCCGGGGCCTTGACGGCGACGGACTTGAAGGTGCCGCGGATCTTGTTGACGACCAGCGTGGCCAGGGCCTCGCCCTCGACGTCCTCGGAGATGATCAGCAGCGGCTTGCCGCCCTGCATGACCTTCTCCAGCAGGGGGAGCAGGTCCTTGACCGTGGAGATCTTGGAGCCGTAGAGCAGGATGTACGGGTCCTCGAGGACCGCTTCCTGCCGCTCCGGGTCGGTCACGAAGTAACCGGAGATGTAGCCCTTGTCGAAGCGCATGCCCTCGGTGAGCTCGAGCTCGAGACCGAGAGCGTTGCTCTCCTCGACGGTGATGACGCCTTCCTTGCCGACCTTGTCCATCGCCTCGGCGATGAGCTCGCCGATGGTGGTGTCGCCCGCGGAGATGGACGCCGTGGCGGCGATCTGCTCCTTGGTCTCGACCTCCCTGGCGGTCTTGTGCAGCTGCTCGATGACGGCCTCGACGGCCTGCTCGATGCCGCGCTTGAGGCCGAGCGGGTTGGCGCCGGCGGCCACGTTGCGCAGGCCCTCGCGGACCAGGGCCTGGGCCAGCACGGTGGCGGTGGTGGTGCCGTCACCCGCGACGTCGTCGGTCTTCTTCGCCACTTCCTTGACGAGCTCGGCCCCGATCTTCTCCCAGGGGTCCTCGAGCTCGATCTCCTTGGCGATGGAGACGCCGTCGTTGGTGATGGTCGGCGCGCCCCACTTCTTCTCGAGCACGACGTTGCGGCCCTTGGGGCCGAGCGTCACCTTGACGGCGTCGGCGAGCTGGTTCATGCCACGCTCAAGGCCGCGGCGGGCATCCTCGTCGAACGCGATCATCTTGGCCATTGCGGTGTGTTCCTCCGCCTGATTACGAATGGGGCCACTGCAGGCGCGAGCCCACAGCGGAACACGGTGCTTCGGCCAGGCGCGGTGCCCGCGACGGACGACCTGCCCCCGTGGGGGCGGGCCTCACCAGTCCCAGCCTGCGTGTTGGCACTCAGGTGTTCCGAGTGCCAGTACCGTGTTTAGCACTCGACGCAGGAGAGTGCAAGAAGTGCAGCTCAGCGGGACGACCGAACGGGCACGCTGGTGGGCAGCGGCTTGCTGCCCGAGGTGCCCCCGACGTCGATGGACTGGGTGGTGCCGGTCTGGTCGACCGGTCGCGGCGGTTCATCCTTCGGGGTGAGGATGAACACGAGGACGACGATCGCCGCGATCGCGACGACGCCCGCGACGACGGGCGCGAACCAGGCGGGCCGGGACTTGCCGGTGGTGGTGAACGCGGACGCGCCGACCTGCGCGGGCGGGCGCAGCCGGACGGGGTCCTGGAGGAACCCGGGCTGCTGCTGTTGCTGCTGGTAGGGCTGCTGCTGCGGCGACGGCCGGTAGGGCTGGTGCTGCTGGGCGGGCACGCCGCCTTGAGGACCGGCCCCCTGGGGCCCGGACGACTGGTGACCGGGCACCGGGGAGCCGAGCGCGGGCATCGAGCCGGAGTCGGTGCGGCGCGGCGGCGGGGCGCCCTGGGGCGCGGCGGACAGCGCGGTGCGGGCGGCGTTGACCAGCTCCACGCACGAGGCGTAGCGCTGCGACGGGTCCTTGGAGGTCGCCTTGCGCAGCACGTCGTCGATGGCCGGCGGCAGGGACACCAGGGCGGTCAACGACGGCGTCTCGGACGCGAGGTGGCCCTGGATGACGTCCTGCACACCCCCCTGGTACGGCGGCCGGCCGGACAGGCAGGCGAACAGCATGCACGCGAGCGCGTACTGGTCGGTGCGCCCGTCGAGGGGTTCGCCGCGCAGGTGCTCGGGCGCGGCGTAGGTGGGCGAGCCGAGGAAGTCGCCGGTGCGGGTGCGGTGCCCGGTGGCGCCGCGCCGGGTGAGGCCGAAGTCGGCGAGGTACACGTGCTCGCGCGACGCCTCCTTGGCCGTGACCAGCACGTTCGCCGGTTTCACGTCGAGGTGGACGAGGCCCTTGCCGTGCAGCATGTCGAGCGCTTCGGCGACCTGGCCGAGCAGCGTGAGCGTCCGCGCGGGCGAGAGGGGGCCGTCCTTGATGAGCGCGGCGAGGTCCTGCCCGTCGACCAGGCGCATCGCGATGTAGAGCAGCCCGTCGACCTCGTCGAAGTCGTAGAGCGGCACGATGTTGGCGTGGTCGATGGCCGAGGTGTTGCGGGCCTCGTCGACGAACCGCTCGCGGAACTCGGCGTCGGCGGTGAGGTGCTCGCCGATGACCTTCAGGGCGACCTTGCGGCCGAGCCTGACGTCCGTGGCCCGGTAGGTGACGCTCATGCCCCCGCGCCCGAGCACGCCGTCGATCCGGTAGTGCCCCAGCCGCCGCCCGCTCAGGTCCTCCGACACGCGAGGCAGCCTAACGTCCCGGCGGCGCGACGTGCGCGGCGTTCCCGTCAAAACCCGTGCGCGGCGTCCCCGGGGCGGTGTGCGGTGAGCGGCCCGACCCGCCGCGAAGCGGGCCGGGCGGGGATCACGGTGCCTTCCGGACGTCCGACGCCTGGCTGCGGCCGTCGCGGCCGGCCTGGATCTCGAACTCCACGCGGTCGCCCTCGGCCAGCGTGCGGAAGCCCTCCATCTGGATCGCCGAGTAGTGGACGAAGACGTCCGGCCCACCGTCGGCGGCGATGAAGCCGTACCCCTTCTCCGAGTTGAACCACTTGACCGTGCCGACAGCCAAGACGTCCTCCTTCGAGAAATACCCTGAGCGAACCGCCACGCTAGAGGCACGAGGGGGTTCGCCGATACCTCCTTATGGAGTCATGAGCGCGCGCTGAATCCGTTGTCGCGCAACCAAGAGACCAGGGAACGCGGACTGCGGGTCCGGGTGAGCACGAGACCGGGTCCCGCGAAGTCCAGGACGAGTCCTTCGCCATTCCGAACGGATTGCGGGGAGTCCGGGGAAACGGCGCGCAACCTGCACTGGACGCTGTCCGCGAAGGCGACGACGTGCCCGGCGGCGAGGGTGACCAGCTCGCCCGCGTCGAGGGTGACGACGTCGAGCGTGCCGTAGCAGGACAGCACGACGGGGCCGGTGCCGAACGCGTAGGCGAGGAAGCCGCTGTCGCCGCCGTGCAGGGCGCGCACGGGCGGCGCGGCCGGGTCGAGGCGGGCGGTGGCGGGGGCGGCGAGCCAGCTGTCGCGGGCGACGCACCAGCCGGTGGTGCCGTCGAGTTCGAGGACGTGGAGGTCGCCGGGCAGCGGCGGGGCGACGTCGACCCAGCCGCCCTCGGGGCCGGCGGTGCACAGGGCGCCGGTCACGCCGGGCGCCTTGACCTTGGTGTCGACGCCGGTGCCGTAGCTGGTGGCGAGGACGGAGGACCGCTCGACGAGCACCGGCTCAGCCGGTGCGAGGACGAGTCTGGCCACCCCGAAGGTGGGGGTGTGGCGCGTCCGGACCTGCAACGTTCCCCCTGTCGTGATCAGCCGGTCGGGGCAGTCTGCCACGCGCGGGGCAGGATGGGGCGCGTGACGAACGCGCTGACCCGAGTCGCTGATCACAAGGCCCGCGTCGCGGACCTCGTGGGCCTGATGCCGGTGGCCGACCTGCCGCTGGCCGACTGCCTGGGCCTGGTGCTGGCCCGGGACGTGGTGGCCGCGATCCCGCTGCCGCCGTTCGACAACTCCGCGATGGACGGGTACGCGGTGCGCGCGGCGGACGTGGCGTCGCCGCCGGTGGTGCTGCCGGTGGAGCGGGACGTCCCGGCGGGACCGGCGGCGGACGTGCCGCTGGCGCCCGGCACGGCGCACCGGATCATGACGGGCGCGCCGCTGCCGACGGGCGCGGACGCCGTGGTGCAGGTGGAGTGGACGGACGGCGGCACGTCGTCGGTGCGGGTGGACCGGGCCGTGGCGGTGGAGCAGAACGTGCGGCGCGCGGCGGACGACGTGGCGGCGGGCGCGACCGTGCTGGTCGCGGGCACGGTGCTGGGGCCGGCGCAGCTGGGGCTGGTGGCGGCGCTGGGGTTCGGGTCGCTGCCGGTGCGCAGGCGGCCCCGGGTGCTGGTGCTGTCGACCGGCTCGGAGCTGGTGGGGCCGGGCGAGGTGCTGGAGCGCGGGCAGATCTTCGAGTCGAACGGCGTGATGCTGGCGGCGGCGGTGCGCGAGGCGGGCGGCGAGGCGGAGCTGCTGCGGTTCGTGCCGGACGACGTGGAGCGGTTCCGCGCGGCGCTGGAGCCGCGGCTCGGGTCGGTGGACCTGCTGCTGACCTCGGGCGGGGTGAGCGCGGGCGCGTACGAGGTGGTGAAGGACGCGTTCACCGGGCACGGGGTCGAGTTCACGAAGGTCGCGATGCAGCCGGGCGGGCCGCAGGGCGCGGGCCGCTACCGGGGCGTGGCGGTGGCGACGCTGCCCGGGAACCCGGTGAGCGCGCAGGTGTCGTTCGAGGTGTTCGTGCGGCCGGCGCTGCGGGCGGCCATGGGGTTCGCGTCGGCGGAGCGGCCGACGGCGACGGGCCGGTTGAGCGCGCCGGTGACGTCGCCGGCGGGGCGCACCCAGTTCCGGCGCGGCCTGTTCGACCCGGCGTCCGGGCGGGTGGTGACGCCGGTGGGCGGGCCGGGGTCGCACCTGCTGTCGGCGCTGGCGATCAGCAACTGCCTGATCGAGGTGCCGGAGGACGTGACGTCACTGGCTGAGGGCGACGAGGTGACCGTCCGACTCCTGTACGGAGAGTAGTGTGACGGTGACGGTCAGGCGTTGATCATCGCCTGTGACCGGACTTACACTCGCGCCGATCCCCGTTCCGCCCGCGCGTGCGTTCGTCGGGGGACGCACGGGCGGGCCGGACGGGGACCGGCCGAGCCGCGTAGCGTGTAACGGGCCGGAAGCACAGCCCTACCACGGAAGAGCCATGACCTCCGATCGCGACCAGAACAGTGGTGCCGTCTCCCACTTCGTCCAGCTCGCCAGGGGGATCGTCCCCCCGATGCACCCCGCGGGCCGCCCCTTCGTGGCGGGTGCCGCCGTCGCGACGCTGCTGCTGCGCCGGTACTCCAAGCGCCTCGGCGTCGCCGGCGCGCTGCTGACCGCGTGGGTGGCGTGGTTCTTCCGCGAGCCCGCGCGCACCACCCCCACCCGCCCCGGCCTCGCGGTCGCGCCCGCCGACGGCACCGTCTCCCACGTCGTCGAGGCCGCGCCGCCCGCCGAACTCGGCCTGGGCAGCGCGCCGATGACCCGCATCAGCGTGTTCCTGTCCGTGTTCGACGTCCACGTGCAGCGCGTCCCCGTGCCCGGCCTCGTGCGGCAGGTGTCGTACCGGCCCGGCAAGTTCCTGTCCGCCGACCTGGACAAGGCCAGCGAGGACAACGAGCGCAACACCGTCTGGCTCACCTCCGAGGGCGGGCACGACGTGGTCGTCGTGCAGATCGCCGGGCTCGTGGCGCGGCGCATCGTGTGCCAGGTCGCCGAGGGCGACAAGGTGACCGCCGGGCAGACCTACGGCCTCATCCGGTTCGGCTCCCGCGTCGACCTCTACGTGCCGCTCGGCAGCCGCGTGCTCGTCGAGGCCGGGCAGCGCACCATCGGCGGCGAGACCGTGCTCGCCGAACTCCCCTCGGAGGGCTGAGCGGATGGCTCCCAGCGGGCCGGGCATCAGGCTGCTGCCGAACGCCATCACGGTCCTCGCGATGAGCGCCGGGCTGTCGTCCGTGCACTTCGCCCTGAGCGGCATGTGGGGCGCGGCCATCGGCGCCATCGCGGCGGCGGCCCTGTTCGACGGGCTCGACGGCCGGCTCGCCCGGCTGCTCGACGCCACCAGCAAGATGGGCGCCGAGCTGGACTCGCTGGCCGACGCCATCTCGTTCGGCGTCGCACCGGCGCTCGTCATCTACATCTGGCAGTTCGAGGGCAGCCGGCAGGGCTGGGTCATCGCGCTCGTGTTCGCGGTGTGCATGGTGCTGCGGCTGGCGCGGTTCAACACCCTGCTGGAGGTCGAGCAGCCGCCGTACGCGAAGGAGTTCTTCGTCGGCGTCCCCGCCCCCGCCGGCGGCCTGCTGCTCCTGCTGCCGCTCATCGTGGACGAGCAGATCGGCCGCTCCGGGTGGTGGTCCAGCGGCCCGGTCGTCGCGGTGTGGACCGTCGCCGTCGCGCTGCTGCTGGTCAGCCGCATCCCGACGCTGTCGGTGAAGACCATCAAGGTCCCGCCCCGCTACGTCGCGCCGCTGCTGGTCCTGGTGAGCCTGCTCGCCGCGGCCGTCATCACGTTCCCGCTGGTGGCGCTCATCGCGGCGATGCTCGTGTACCTCGGGCACCTGCCGTACTCGGTCCGCCGGTACCGGTGGCTGGCGAAGCACCCGGAAGCCTGGTCGGTGCCCGCGGCGGACCGGCGCGCGATCAAGCGCGCCCACGGCGTGGCGGCGCGGCGGCTGGGCCTGCGCCAACCCCTCGGCGGTCGGGTGGCGGGCGCGGCGAGGCGCGCCGTGCGGCGACCGCGCCGGGTGGACCCCACGCAGGTGGCGGCCGAGACGAACGGAGCCGGCCCCCCGGGCAAGAGGCGCGGGTGGCGGCACATGGGGTTGCACCGGC
>NZ_JBPKJK010000079.1:0-39644 GCF_051756985.1 Saccharothrix sabaoui | reverse complement strand
GGGAGTGCTACCGCTGGGTGATGTCGGAGGGCGAGTACAGGCAGTTCACGCCGTCCGCCCCGGAGCCGATCTTGGTGGGCTCGCTGCCCTTGGGCACGCCCTTGTACTTGTCGCAGATCGACGTGGTGCCGTAGACGGTGATCCGGCTGAAGCGCGCGGTGTCGCCCCAGTTGGTGTTGATCCCGGCGAGCACCTTGGTGGAGCGCGCGGTGATGCCGTCCATCACCACGTGCCGCTGGTAGGAGGTGGCGCAGTTGCCGCACGCCCGGTACAGCTTGCCCGAGTTGTGCACCTGGAAGTTGCGGATGGTCAGGGTGCCCGCGCCGTTGTGCTGGAACACCTTGTCCGTGCCGGACTTCGCGCCGCCGCCGTCGACCAGGTAGCGGGCCGAGGAGCTGGGCGACTTGAACGTGGCCGCGTCCTCGCCCACGTCGTTCCACCACACGTTGCGGATCGTGCAGGACCCCTCGCAGTGGATGCCGTCGCCGGCCGGGGCGTCGATGATCACGTTCTGGATGGTGCCGCCGTCGGCCACGGTGAACATCGGGTCCTGGCCCTCGCCCTGACCGCCGTCGCCGATGCCGTAGTAGCGCTTCAGGCCGCCGTCGAAGAACGTTCCCGCGTTCTTCGTCGTCGTCTGGTGCACGCTGCCCGTGTCGCTCGGCCACGGGCCGCTGCCGTCACCGCCGCCCGGCTGCTGCGACGTCGTGGTCGTCGGACCCGTCGTCGTGGTGGTCGTGCTGGTCGTCGTGCCGGTGCTGGTGGTGGTGCTGGTCGGGCCACCGCTCGTCGGGTTGAACACCCACTGCTTGGACGCCGCGCTGTCGCAGGAGTTGGTCTGCACCAGGGCGCCGGAGGCGGTGGAGTTGTCCTTGAGGTTCATGCACTTGCCGCCGTTGGTGTCGACCACGCGGTAGTTGCTGCCGCTCTGGGTCAACGACCAGGTCTGGCCCGCGCCGCCGGTGCACGCCGCCTGCTCGATCACCTTGCCCGCCGACGTCGACGCGTCCCGCACGCCGACGCACAGCCCGCTGGCGGCCGAGGTGATCCGGTAGCCGCCGCTGACCGCCGTCAGCGTCCACCGCTGGCTCGTGCCGCCGGTGCACGCCGCCTGCTGGAGTTGCACGCCCGCGGCCGCGCTCGCGCCGGGCACGTCGAGGCAGTGCCCGCTCGCCGCGTTGTTCACCGCGTAGGTCCCCGCGCCGACCGCCGCCTGGGCGGGTGCGGCGCTCGGCCACGCGACGAGGGCCGCGGCCAACGCCGCGGCGCCCGCGGCGGCCACCAGGCTCAGGCGCCACTGGGTGCCGCCCGGCCGCACAACCCGCGTCGTCGAAGGTTGATCCGGTGTTCTCATCACAACTCCGCTTCTGACTTCCCCGGTCGCCAGCACCCGGTTTTCCGGTGGGTGCCGACTGACCCCGTTCACGCACGACAAAGAAAGGCGACCACCCGGCAGGGCGTCGCCACAACATGATTACCGCTGTGCGAAGAAGGTGTGAACCACCCTCACGACGGATGTTAGACGGCGGGAAAGGACCAGGTCAATAACGGTTCCCGCGACTAACCGGCAGCGGGCGTCGAATTCTGTCGAACGGTGAGGTCAGCACGTTCCCGTTGTTCGCCGACCCGGCTCCCGATCAATGTGCCGATCATATTCGTGAACAGAATCAGCGGTCCCCGATCACACTCGTGAACAAATCCGTCACCCGACGATCCGCGCCCGGTCGTCGTCGCCGTCGGACAGGAACCGCGCGAGTTCCCGCCCCTCCTCGACCACGGCGGCGCGGTCGGTCCGGGAGAGGCGGCGCAGCGGCGTGACGACCACCGCCCCGGCCTCGGTGGTCCACGTCGCCGCGACCCGGCCGTCGACCAGGACCGCGCGTTCGCCGGCGACGGACAGGCCGCGGTGGGCGTCGTCGACGATCCGGCCGCGGTCGTGGTAGCCGAGGATCGCGTTGTCGAACGCGGGCAGGAAGCGCACGGGCGCGGGCGTGCCGGGGTCGGGGCGCGGGGCGTCGGGGAGGTCCAGCAGCTCCCGGCCGCGTTCGTCGCGGAAGGACACCAGCTCGCCGCGCACCGCCGCCACGGCGGCGGGCAACCCGGTCAGGCCGCTCCAGGCGCGCAGGTCGGCGGTCGCGGCCGGGCCGAACGCGGCCAGGTAGCGCCGCACCAGCTCCTGGCCGACCGGATCGGCCGGGTCGGGGGCCGGCGGGTCGACCTCCCGGCCCAGCCACCCGGGCAGCAGGGCGTTGCGCACCCCCGCCTTCGTGCGCCACAGCCCGCGCGGCGGGAGCTGCGCCACCGGCAGGAGCGCCGCGACCAGCAGCTCCCCCAGCGCCCGCGGCGGCGGGGTCGGCCACCGGTCGGACAGCGCCCGCACCAGCTCGGCCATCGTGCGCGGCTCGCCGTCGGCCATCACGGCACGCCCCGCCGCCGCCAGCTCGTCGAGGTCGATCCCGGCCAGCTCGCGGCGGTAGGTCGCGAGCACCCGCCCGCGCAGCATCGCGTCGTGGCGGGCCCGCCAGGCCAGGGCGTCCTCGGCGGTGACGAGGTGGACGGTGCGGCGCATCAGGTGGGTGCGCACCACCCGCCGCCCGGTCAGCAGGTCCGACAGCCCAGCCGGGGTGAACCCGCGCAGCCTCGACCACAGCCCGGTGAACGGTTCCTGCGGTTCCTGCGCCTGCATCCCGCACAGGTGCGCGACGGCGTCGAGGACCGGCACGTCGGCGCGGTCGAGCAGCAGTTGCCGGGCGAGCGTCGCGCGGTTGAGCGCCCGGGTGTCCAGGACGGTCGGCACGGTGGGGTCCCTCCGGGTGGGTGCGGGGCCGGGCGGGGTGCGGGGCCGGGCGGTCGGCCCGGCCCCGGCGGTCAGGACGAGGTCCGGCCGTCGAGCGACTCGCGCAGGACGTCCGCGTGCCCGGCGTGCTGGGCGGTCTCGGCGATGAGGTGCGCCAGCACCCGGCGCACGCTGCGCACCGCCCCCGGCTCGTGCCACGGGGCCTCGGGCAGCGGGTGCGTCGCCGACAGGTCGGGCACCGCGGCGACGACCTCCTCGGTGCGGGCGGCGACCCGCTCGTAGCGCTCGACGATCCCGGCCAGGGTCTCACCGGGCAGCACCCGGAAGTCCTGCCGGTGGTCGATCGCCCACTGCGGGAACTCGCGCGCGGTGCCCGCCGCGAGGTCGGCCCAGGTGACGCCCTCGGGCAGGTCGTAGCGCATCGCCGACGGCCCCTCGACGACGAAGCGCGCCCACGCCTCCTCCATGGCGGCGACGTGCTTGACGAGCCCGCCCAGGCACAGCTCGCTGACGGTGGGGCGCACGCCGGCCTGCTCGTCGTCGAGCCCGCTGGTCGTCTGGACCAGGGCGGCCCGCGCGGCGGCGAGCGCGGAGAGCAGGTCGGCCCGCTCGGCGTCGAGGACGGGAGCGGCGGGAGCGGTGGTGGGAGTGGTGGTGGTGCTGGTGGTCACGGTGGTCGGGTCCTTCGGGTCGTCGTTGTCCGGCACACGACGACCATCGCAGGGGAAGCGGTCAGCTACCGGCCTCTTCTCGTGGCACGATCGAGGTCGTGCGGACAACCTCGGCGCGGCTGCTGGCGCTGCTCTCGCTGCTCCAGGTGCGCCGGGACTGGCCGGGCGCGCTGCTCGCCGAACGGCTGGACGTCAGCCCGCGCACCGTGCGCCGCGACGTCGACCGCCTGCGCGGGCTGGGCTACCCCGTGCTGGCCACCAAGGGCCCGGAGGGCGGGTACCGGCTCGGCGCGGGCGCGGACCTGCCGCCGCTGCTGTTCGACGACGAGCAGGCCGTCGCCCTCACCGTCGCGCTGCGGATCGCGACCACCGCCGGCGCCGGCATCGAGGAGGCCGCGGCACGCGCGCTGACCACCGTCCGGCAGGTCCTGCCCGCGCGGCTGCGCCACCGCGTCGACACCCTCCGGGTCACCACCGCCGAGCGGGCGGCCCCGGCGGTCGACAGCGGCGTGCTCGCGGCGGTCGGCACGGCCGCGCACGCCCGCGAGGTGCTGCGCTTCGACTACGGCACGGGAGCGGACGGGGCTCCGCCGCGCCGGGTGCAGCCGCACCACCTCGTCACCCGCAACGGGCGCTGGTACCTCGTCGCCTGGGACCTCGACCGCGACGACTGGCGCACCTTCCGCGTGGACCGGATCAGCCCGCGCACCCCCACCGGTCCCCGCTTCACCCCGCGCGAGCTGCCCGGCGGGGACGTGGCCGCCTTCGTGGCCGACCGGTTCCGGGGAGCCACCGGCACCGGTGACTGGCCGTGCGTCGGCGAGGTGGTGCTGGACCGGCCCGCCGGGGAGGTGTCCCGCCACGCGGGCGACGGCCTGGTCGAGGCCCTCGGCCCGGACCGCTGCCGGCTCGTGCTGGGCTCGTGGTCGTGGACCGCCCTGGCGGCCTCCGTCGGCCGGTTCGACGCCGACGTCGAGGTCGTCGGCCCGGCCGAGCTGCGGGACGCCTTCGCCCGCCTGGCCCGCCGCTTCGCGGACGCCGCCCGCCCCGCCGGGTGATCCCCCACCGCCGGCGCGGGCCGGCGGTGGGGGTAGCCGACCGGTCCGGCGGGCGGACCAGCTCGGCGAGCGGGTCAGTTCGGCGAGTGGATCTGGTCCGCGGCGTTGGCGGCGTAGTCCCGCGTGGCGCCCCGGACGAACATCTGCACCGGGGCGTGGTTGCCCGAGAAGTGCTGCCGGATCGACCCGGTGAACGGCGTGGTGGACGCGTTGCGCCCGTACACGTCGGTGTGGACGGTGGCGGGTCCGCTGTTGCGCACGGTGAACCCGCCCGGCCGGAACTCGCGCAGCGTGCCCTTGAACGGCGAGCGCGGGTCGTCCCACGCCACCCGCTGCCCGGTCTGCTGGGTGGTCCGGCGGACCTGGTCGCAGTAGTCGCCGCGGATGCCGTCGTAGCACAGGTCCACCTGGCGGGCGAGCCTGTTCGGCGCGGCGGTGTCGTAGTAGCGGCTCGGGTTGAGCACGTAGAACAGCGGCGTGATCGAGAAGGACAGCTGCGAGGTGCTGACCGACACGTCGGAGAACCAGAACTCGTGGAGGTCGTTCGTGTCGAACGGCACCTCCTTGCCCTGGATGACCTCGTAGTGCGTCTTGCCCTCCCGGATCGCCTGGACGCAGTCCGCGGCGGTGATGAGCCGACCCAACGAGCGGGTGTCGGACGGCGAGTCCGCGGGCACGGCCGGGCCGACCGAGGTGAAGCGGCCGGTGAAGTTCGGCCCCGGGCAGTCGGTGGCGCTGAAGCCGCCGGGCCGTCCACTCGGGATCAACGCGGTGAACCGGGCCTCGCTGACCTGGCCGTTGTCGTTGTGCGAGCAGCGGTTGTGGTAGATCAGCTCGTGGGCGTTGTTGGTGAACGCGTCCGTCGAGTGGGTGCCCTGGTGGAACTTCAGCAGGACGTCGCACACGGCGATGGTGGCGCCCTGCGGCGGGAAGAAGCTGGTGCCGTTGTCGCCCTGGACGACGTTGGAGTTGTTCACCGCGAGGACCTTGTGCCCCACGTGGTCCTCGTGCCGGTGCGCGCCGCCGGGGTTGGCGGTCATCATCACCTCGCTGGTGTAGCCGAAGGGCGCCCACTTCGAGGTGGCGAACAGGTCCGAGGTGCGCGGGTCGTCACCGTGCTCGTGCCCGAACGCGCAGCCGCTCGGGTCGCGCGGCGGGTGCCACGTCGGGTAGACCTTGCCGTCCGGCCCGTACGCCCAGTACCGCGCGTGCACCTCGCGGGAGCACTCGGCGGCGCGCGGGGCGTAGCCCGTCCCGGACGCCACCAGGTCGTAGGCCATGCTCGTCGGGGCGGTCGCCGGCGGCAGCGCCCTGCCCCAGTCCGGGTTGTCGGCCGGCGGGTTGCCGGTCGGCGGGGTCGACGTCGAGGTGGACGTCGGCGTGGACGTGGAGGTCTGCGTGGACGTCGAGGTGGGTGTGGACGTCGAGGTGGGCGCGCCGGTGCAGGCGGTGCCGTTGAGGCTGAAACCGCCCGGCGCGGGGTTGCTCCCGCTCCACGAACCGTTGAACCCGAACGTCGCGGTGGCGCCGGTCGCGAGGCCGCCGTTGTGCGAGGCGTTGCGGGCGCTGACGTCGGCGCCGCTCTGCGACGCCGTCGCGTTCCACGCCTGGGTGACCCGCTGGCCGGCGGCGAAGCTCCAGGTGAGCGTCCAGGAGCTGATCGGGTCGCCCAGGTTGGTGACGTTCACGTTCGCGGTGAAGCCGCCCTGCCACTGCGACGCGACCGCGTAGGTGACGGAGCAGCCCGCCGCGGCGGCGGCCTGTGCCGCGACCGCCCCGCCGCCTCCGGCGACGAGCGCCGCGACCGCCACCGCGACCGCTGATCGGGACCTGTGTCGGTGGATGTGCATTCAGCCCTCCAAGGGTGCGACCTACAGGGGTGGCGGCTGAAGAACGTGTTCCTGTCGACGTGCGCCTCGACCGGCGGGGAGTGCGGGAGGTGCGCCACCGGTGGTCGTGCCCGGGTGTGCGGGACCGGCGGGACCACCCACGCGCATGGCTCCTCCTCGTCGAGGCCGGCGGGTGCGAACAGTGTTCGACCGGCCGCGACGGGGTGTCAACGGTTCTCGCAACCTTGCGAAGGCGCCCGTCCCACTACGGGTCCCGGCGGGTCAGGCCCGCCAACCGCGCACCACGTGGCGGCGCAGCTTGCCCGATCCGGTGCGCGGCAGGGACGGCACGAACCGGATCTCGCGCGGCACCTTGTAGGCGGTCAGGTCGCGGCGGGCCAGGGCGACGAGGTCGGCGGCCAGCTCGTCGTCGCCGGCCGGGCCGTCGGCCCGCACCACGTAGGCGCGCAGCCGCGCCGGGCCGCCGTCGGCCGCCACCGCGCACACCGCCGCCTCCCGCACCTGCGGGTGGCCGGCCAGCAGGTGCTCGACCTCCAGGGGGTGCAGCTTGATCCCGCCCACGTTCTCGACGTCGTCCAGCCGGCCGGTGACGCGCACGAACCCGTCGACGTCGACCGACGCCGTGTCGCCGGTGGCGTACCAGTCCCGGGTGCGGCGCGGCGAACCGTCCTCGGCGACGCCGAGCGTCACCGTCGGCCCGCGCACCTGCAACCGGCCCACGACGTCCGGCCCGACCGGCGCGCCCGAGTCGTCCACCACGCGCACCTCGAACGGCGGCAGCGCGCGCCCGACCGTGCCCACCCGCCGCGCGGCGAACGTGTTGTGGGTGAACGCCTGCCCGACCTCGGTGGTGCCGATGCCGTTGAGCAGCCGGTCCCCGAGGACCGCCATGAGCCGCTCCTCCAGCGCCGCCGACAGCACCTCGCCACCGGTGGCGGCGAGGCGGAGGCCCGCCAGCCGCTCGGCGCCGGGGTGCGCGACGAGCTTGCCGTAGAAGGTGGGCACGGCGAACAGCGCGGTGACGTTGTACTCGTCCACGATGGACAGCACGTCCCCCGCGCTCGGGGGCGACGGGTTGAGCACCACGTGGCTGCCGCTCAGGAGGGGGAACAGCAGCGAGTTGCTCAGGCCGTACGCGAAGTACGCCTTGGACACCGAGTGGACGACGTCGTCCGGGCCCAGCCCCAGCGCCGGCACGGCGAACGACCGGTGGTGCACGACCGGGTCGCCGTGCAGCTGCGGGCACAGCCGGGGCACGCCGGTCGTGCCCGAGGTGAACGTCGCGTACACCTGGTCGTCGTCGGCGCGCGGCACGGCCGGGACCGGTTCCGCGCCGCCGAGCCCGGCGAAGGTGGTCACCGGGCACCCGGTCACCGGCGGGTCGTCGCCCGGCCGCCGCACGACCAGCGCGGGGCGCGCGGAGCCGAGCACCCGGCGCAGCTCGTCGCGGTGCAGGCGGGGGTTCACCGGCACGGCCACCGCGCCGGCGTGCGCGGCGCCCAGGAAGGCGAGCACGAGGTCCGGCCCGTCGTCGAGCACGAGCACGACCCGGTCACCGGGCCGCACGCCCGCGCCGACCAGCGCGCCGGCCACGCGGGCGGCCCCGTCGTGCACCTCGGCGTGCGTGAGCACCCCGCCGTCGACCTCGTAGGCCGGTCGGTCCAGCCAGCCGCCGGCGGCGGCCCCGGCGCGCAGCACCTCGACCAGGTTCACCGGCCCGTTCCCCCCGCCGCGCTCCCGGCGAGGAGGCCGGCGACCTCCGCGCGCCACGCCCGCACCACGTCGAACAGCCCGCCGACCGCGTCCAGGCCGGTCGCCGGGGCCGGTCCGCCGCGCAGCGCGCCGACGAAGTCGAGGTACGCGCCGCTGACCGGGGAGGCGACGAGGTCGGCGGTCCGCTCACCGCCCTCGCCCGTGACGGACACGCGGAACCGGGGGTCGCCCAGGCCGACCTCGACCGTCCCGGCGACCCCGCCGGCCACCGCCTCGGCGCGCACCCGGTCACGGGTCGCGGACACCGTCCGCAGGTCGGTGACCGGCGCGCCGAGCACCCGTCCGACCGCGTCCAGCACGTCCGGCCCGAGGTCGGCGACGACGTCGTGACCGGTGGTCGCGGGCTGGTCCAGGCGCACCGCGAAACCGCGCGCCCACCCGCCGGCGACCGCCTCGCGCAGCGCGGCCAGCTCCGGGTGGTGCGCCCACGGCAGGTCGACCGAGCACCGGCCGGGCGCCTCCCGCGCGGCCTCGGCCAGGCGTCGCGGGTCGTCCACGGCCTGCTTGCCCAGCAGCACGTGCAGGCCCCGGCGCAGCGCGGACAGCACCGCGTCGGTGTCCGGCGCGCGCACCACGACGCCCTCCGCCGGCACCGTCCCCACCAGCAGCGCCGCGTCGCGCAACGCCCAGGTGGCCGCGTGCGCGCGTGCGGCGGGCAGCAGCGCGCGCGGGTCCGGGTCGGCCACGCCGACGACCCGCACGCCGGGCACCCCGCCCACGTCCGGCGCGCCGGCCGCGCCGACCAGCACGACCCGCACATCGGCGGGTTCCGCGGTGGCCAGGGCGGAGTCGCTGGCGAAGAAGCTGAGGTCGGTGGAAGCCCCCGCGGGGTCGGTGAGCGCGGTCACCACCGGCCGGTCGAGGTCCGAGTAGTCCTTCCGCACCGGCACCCACGCCAGGTCCTCGGCCGTGTGCGCCGGCCCGGCGGCGAAGACCTCGGCCCAGCGGGCGCGGAGCACGCGCGTGTGCCGCTTCCAGATCGGCAGCTTGTCGTGGCCCACGTGGTTGAACGTGGTGCCCTCGAAGTGCCGCACCGAGACGGACCCGACGTAGCGCAGGCGCTCGCCGGCAGCGCGCAGCCGGCAGCACAGGTCGACGTCCTCGCACAGCGAGACCGGGTCGAACGACTCGTCGAAGCCGCCGACCCGCCGGAACGAGCTGTGCCGGACCATCAGCGCGGCGGTGGGCGCCCACACCTGGTCGCGGTGCGCGCGGTGCTCGTCGCCGAGGGGTCGGCCGCGCCCGACCGCGCCGATGCGGCCGTCGACCGTGACCCCGCCGCCCGCGCACTGCACCAGCGGCACGTCACCGGGGTAGAGCAGCAGCGGCGACACCGCGCCCAGCCCGGGGTCGGCGGCCAGCTCGGCGGCGAGCGCCTCGACCACGCGCGGGTCGTCCACGAGCACGTCGTTGTCGAGGAACAGCAGGAACTCGCCGCGCGCCGCCGCCGCGCCCACGTTGCGGCGCTCGCTGCCGCCCCGGTCGTCCTCGTGGCGCAGCACCACCAGGGGACGCGGGTGGTCGAGGGACGCCAGGTGCTCCGCGGTGCCGTCGCGCGAGCCGTTGTCCACGACGACGACCTCGAAGTCACCGGACGCGCGGGCGAGGGACGCCAGCGCCCTGCGGGTGTGCTCCAGGCGGTTCCTGACCAGCATGACGACCGAGACCAAGCCCGGTACCGGGGTCGGGTTCACGCTGCGCCCTCCACGGGGGACGGGTCCGGCCGTTGGTGATCGGGGCCACCGGACCCGGGTGCGGTGGTGGCACCGACCCGTCGGTCGTCCGCTCCACTATGGTGGTGTCGACGACGCTGGATCAGCGGGGGCCGGGCGGAAATCGTGCCGAGCGTAGGGACGATCCACCACGCGCGCCAGCCCGTGGATCGGACTTCCGAAGGGGAACCGTGGACGACGTCGCCGGCACCGCCCGTTCCGCGTACGGGTCCTCCCCCCGCGACGACCCCGGTGCTCCTGCCGCGACCGCTCGGACGGCGTTGTTCTGCCACGCGGCCGGGTTCACCGGTCTGGTGTGGCGGTCGGCCGTCGACAAGCTCCGGACACCGTTGCGGGTCGCCGCCCCGGACCTCCGCGGGCACGGTTCCGCGCCGCCCCTGGCGGAGGACGCGGACTGGACCGCGTTCGCCGAGGACGTGCTCGCCGAGGCCGCCGCGCTGGGCCCCGGACCGCTGATCGGCGTGGGCCACTCGCTGGGCGGCACGGCCCTGCTGCTGGCGGAGGCCCGCTCACCCGGCACGTTCGACCTGCTGGTCTGCTTCGAACCGGTGCTCGCGACCCACCACGACCCGGCGTTCGCCGAGGCGGCGGCCCGGCGGCGCGCGGTGTTCCCGTCCCGCGCCGACGCGCTCGCCCGCTACTCCGCCCGGCCGCCGCTGTCCCGGCTCGCGCCCGAGGTCCTCGCCGACTACGTCGCCTCCGGCCTGGCCGACGAGCCGGACGGCCGGGTCGGGCTGCGCTGCGCGCCGAGGGTGGAGGCGCAGCTGTTCCGCACGGCGGTCACCTGCCCGTGGCGGGAGGCGCTGCCCCGGGTGGGCTGCCCCACGTTCCTCCTGCGCGGCGCGGAGTCGGCCGTGGTGACCGCGGACTCGCTCGCGGCGGCCTGCGCGACCCTGCCCGACGGGACGTTCCGCGAGGTGCCGGGCCTGGACCACCTCGGGCCGCTCGTGCGCCCCGGCGCGTTCGCGGAGGTGCTCGACGGGGTCCTCGCGGAGTCCGGCGCGACCGGGAACCGCCCGCGCGTCACGTAGCTTGGAGGGGTGAGCACCGCACCGTCGACCGTCGTCCTGGGTGACCGGTTCGCCCGCGAACTGCCGGAGCTGGCGCTCCCGTGGCGCGCGGACGAGGTCACCGCGCCCCGCCTGCTCGTGCTCAACGAGCCGTTGGCCGCCGAGGTCGGGCTGGACCCGGCGTGGCTGCGCGGCCCCGAGGGGGTGCGCCTGCTGGTGGGCAACCACGTCCCCGAGGGTGCCGCCCCGGTGGCGCAGGCGTACGCCGGGCACCAGTTCGGGCACTACTCGCCGCGGCTGGGCGACGGCCGGGCCCTGCTGCTCGGCGAACTGGCCCACACCGACGGCCACCCGCGCGACCTGCACCTCAAGGGCTCCGGCCGCACGCCGTTCTCGCGCGGCGGCGACGGGCTGGCGGCGGTCGGGCCGATGCTGCGCGAGTACGTCGTCAGCGAGGCGATGCACGCGCTGGGCATCCCCACGACCCGCTCCCTGGCCGTGGTGGCGACGGGGCGTCCGGTGCGGCGCGAGACGGCGCTGCCCGGCGCGGTGCTCGCCCGGGTGGCGGGCAGCCACCTGCGGGTCGGCACCTTCCAGTACGCGCGGGCGACGGACGACGTGGACCTGCTGCGCCGGCTGGCCGACCACGCCATCGCCCGGCACCACCCCGACGCCGCGCACGCGGAGAACCCGTACCTGGCGCTGTTCGGGGCCGTCGTGGCCGCGCAGGCGTCGCTGGTGGCGCGGTGGATGCTCGTGGGCTTCGTGCACGGGGTGATGAACACCGACAACACGACCATCTCCGGCGAGACCATCGACTACGGGCCGTGCGCGTTCCTGGAGGCGTTCGACCCGGCCACCTCCTTCAGCTCCATCGACCACGCCGGGCGCTACGCCTACGGCAACCAGCCGGTCGTGGCCGAGTGGAACCTCGCGCGGCTCGCCGAGGCGCTGCTCCCGCTGTTCGCCGATGACCAGGACGACGCGATCGCGCGGGCGGTCGAGGCGCTCGGCGCGTTCCGCGGGCGGTACGGGGACGCCTGGTCGGCCGGGATGCGCGCCAAGCTCGGCGTGACCGGTGACGCGGCGGCGCTGGTGGACGACCTGCTCGTGCTGCTGCGCGACAACCACGTGGACCACACGTCGTTCTACCGCCTCCTGGGCGACGCCGCGCGCGGTGACGCGGAACCCGTGCGCGGCCTGTTCCTCGACCTGGCGGGCGTCGACGCCTGGCTCGGCCGGTGGCGGGCGCTGTCCCCGGACGCCGACGCGATGCGCCGGGTCAACCCCGTCTACGTCCCGCGCAACCACCTGGTCGAGGAGGCCCTGGGCGCGGCGGAGCAGGACGACCTCGGCCCGCTCGACCGCCTGCTCGCCGCGGTGACCGCCCCGTTCGACGAACGCCCCGGCCTGGACCGCTACGCGTCCCCGGCCCCCCGCGACTTCGCCGCCGCCTACCAGACCTACTGCGGCACCTGACCCGCGACCGGTTCCACGGCCGACTTCCCCGCGGGGAGGCGCGGGGCGTCAGGCGCCGACCGCGACGGGGGTGCGCACGCCCACCGGCACGTCGCCGCGCAGCGTGATCCGGTGCATGACCCGGCGCTGGTCGCCGTAGTCGTCCACCGCGTAGTGGGCCGTGCTGCGGTTGTCCCACACGACCACGTCGCCCTCGCTCCAGCGGTGCCGGACGGTGAACTCGGGGCGGCCCACGGCGGCGAAGAAGACGTCCAGCAGGGCCCGGCTCTCGATCTCCGTGAGGCCGACCAGCCGCGTGGTGAAGCCCGGGTTCACGAACAGGCTGCGCCGCCCCGACTCCGGGTGCACCCGCACCACCGGGTGCTCGACCGGCTCCAGCGAGCGGACGCGCTGCCCCTCCCACGTGTTGCCCTCGCCGCCCAGCCGCTCGTGCAGGTACTCCTCGAAGTCCTTGCGGCCGTCGTGCAGCGCGGTCAGGCCGTCGGCGATCTCGCGCAGCGGCCGGGACAGCGACAGGTAGGCCGCCTCCAGGTCCGTCCAGCACGTGTCCCCGCCGGTCGGCGGCAGCGACACGGCCCGCAGCACGGACCCCAGCGGCGGGCGGCCCATGAAGGTGACGTCGGTGTGCCACACGGGGGCCTTGCCGCCGTCGCCCGCGTCCAGCACGTAGATCTCCGGGTGGTCGGCGTCCAGGCCCGGCACGACGGGGTGCGCCGGGGTCGGCTCGCCCAGCGCGGCGGCGAACGCCCGGTGCGCGGTCGGGGTCAGCGACTGGCCCGGGAACACCAGCACCTTGTGCTCGACCAGGGCGGCGCGCAGCGGGGCGCCGGCCTCGGGCGTGCCCACGTCGTTGAGGTCGACGCCGGTCACCCGGGCGCCCAGGGTCGGGGTCAGCGGTTCGAAGTGCGTCACGGGATCTCCTCGCGGGTCAGGCCGCGACCGCGCGGACCGCGCCGGCGACCTCGCCGCGCAGGCCGGCGAACTCCGCCGACCCCCGCAGCTCGTCGGCCGGCACGCCGGAGCGCGGCAGCGGAACGGGCAGGTCCAGCGCCACCCGACCGGGTCGGTCGGACAGCACGACGACGCGGGTGGCCAGGTACACGGCCTCGTCCACGCTGTGCGTCACGAACACCACGCCCCGCCCGCCGTCGGTCAGCGGGCGGACGTCCTCCTGGAGCCGTTCGCGGGTCAGCGCGTCGAGCGCGGCGAACGGCTCGTCCATCAGCAGCAGCCGGGGCCGGGCGGCCAGCGCCCGCGCGATGGCCACGCGCTGCTGCTGGCCGCCGGAGACCTCCCACGTGCGGCGCGGTCCCAGCTCGGCCAGGCCGACCTGCCCGAGCAGCTCGCGGGTCCGCCGGGCCCGATCGGCGCGCGGCACGCCCGCCCAGCGCAGGGCGGTGCCGATGTTGCCGCCCACGGTCTGCCACGGGAACAGCCGGGGCTGCTGGAACACGGTGCCGACGTCGCGGCCGGGCACGGGCGTCGCGCCGAGCACGCGCACGGTGCCCGTGGTGGGCCGCTCGAAGCCGCTGACCAGCCGCAGCAGCGTGCTCTTGCCCGACCCGGACGGCCCGACGACGACCAGGAACTCGCCCGGGTCGACGCGCAGGTCCAGCGGCCCGAGGGCGGGCACGTCGCCGCGCCCGGCCCGGTACCGGTGCTCGACGCCGACCAGCTCGACCAGCGACTCGACCGCGCTCCCCGCGCTCCCCGCCCGCTCGGTCCTCTCCGCGCTCTCCGCGCTCTCCGCGCTCCCGGTCCTCTCCGCGCTTTCCGCCCGCTCAGCCACGGGGAGCCCGCAGGGCCGCCTGGAACACCGACAGGTCGGGCACGGTGTCGATCTTCTTCTGCCCGTGCAGGAACTCGGCGGCGGCGCGCAGCTGCGCGGCGAGCTGCCCCGGCGCCTCGGGCGTGCCGAAGTACTCGGGCGCGCGCTGCTCGGCGTGGTCGAGGTAGATGTTCTGCTTGAGCTGGGACAGCGCGTCGTCCACGCCCGCGCCGATCTGCCGGGCCACGGCCTCCGCGACGACCCCCGGATCGGACTTGATCTTCTTCAGCGCGTCGTCGGTGGCGGCGAGCCACTGGTCGACCACGTCGCCGTTCCGCTCGACGAACTCCTTGCGCGCCACGGTGAACGTGAGCGTCGGCTTGCCCGCTGCGGCGAGCTTCGCGCTGTCGGTGAGCGTCACGCCGTCCTGCTGGAGCACGCCGAGCACCGGCGTCCACACGTACGCGCCGTCGATGTCGCCGCGCTGCCAGGCGGCCTGGATGTTCTGCGGCTCCAGGTCCACCAGGGTCACCGACGCCGGGTCGACGCCCGCCTGCTGGAACGCCGCCAGCAGGCTGTAGTGCGCGGTCGAGCTGAACGGCGCGGCGACCTTGCGCCCGGCCAGGCCGGCGATGTCGGTGACGCCGCTGTCCTTGCGCACCACCAGGGCCTCGCTGTCGCCGATCACGTTGAGCAGCTCGATCACCTGGTAGGGGATGCTCAGCGGCGGGCACAGGCCGGCCGCGGCGGGGCTGCTCCCGATGACGGCGAGGTCGATCGCGCCGCCGAGGAACGCGGTGTTGATGCTCGCGCCGGAGTCGAACGACGTCCAGGTGATCCGGTGGTCCGGCAGCGCCTTCTCCAGCGTGCCCTGGTCCTTCACCAGCAGCGTGCTGTCGGCGAAGTTCTGGTAGGCGACGCGGACCTCGCGACCGCCGCCCGAGCCGGACGACGACGAGCCGCCCACCCCGCACGCCGCCAGCACCGGCGCGGCGGCGAGCAGGGACAGGACCGATCTGCGGGTGACGGGCACGGTTGCACTCCCGGTGTCGGCGCTCACGCCCGCCCGCGCCACGGCGAGACGGCGCGTTGCAGCGCGAGGATGGCGGTGTCGATGAGCAGCCCGGTCACGCCGATCACGACGAGCCCGAGCAGGACGACCGCGGTCTGGTTGTAGCGCTGGGCGTTGAGGACCATGCCCCCGATGCCGTCCGCGCCGTTCACGGTCTCGGCGGCCACGACCGAGCTGTAGGCGATGCCCACGGCCAGCCGGACGCCGGTGATGATCTCCGGCGCGGACGCGGGCAGCACCACGGTGGCGACCACGTTCAGCCGGTTCGCGCCCAGCGCGTGGGCGGCCTCCACGTACTGCCGGTTCACCCCGGTGACGGCCGCCGCGGTCGCCACCGCGACCGGCGGGAACGCGGCGACCACCAGCAGGTAGACCTTGGGTTCCTCGTCGATGCCGAACCAGATGACCAGCAGGCTGAGGTAGGCCAGCGGCGGCAGCGCGCGCAGGAACGTCACGAACGGCTCGGCCACCGCGCGGACCAGCGGGACGAGGCCCATGAGCAGGCCGAGCCCGATGCCGATCAGCACGCCGTAGAGCACGCCGTAGCCGACGCGGCGCAGGCTCACGCCCAGCCGTTCGACCACAGTGGACCCCGCGTACCCGCCCTGGCCGTTGTCGGCGTCGGACGCGGTGAGCAGCTGGTCCCACACCTGGCCGGGCCCCGGCAGCACGGCGGGCGGCCAGAACTCGGCGAGGACCAGCAGCTGCCACACCGCGAGCAGCGCGAGCACCGCCCCCACCCGCACCGCGACCGAGTGCGTGGCGGACAGCGCGGTAGCGCGTTGTTCCTTCTGCGCCATGGGAAACTCCGTGCGGTGGCGGGAAAAGCGGTCGGCGGCGAATGTACAGAAGTACACAGCGGTCGATCCGCTTTCCCGCTCTGTGGACGCGCCCGGTGGAACCGTTGCGGAGGAGGGCACCCAGTGGGACGAACACGCCGATTCGATCCCGGCAGGCGGGAACGCATAGTCCGCGCGGCGGTCGCCGTGATAGCGGAGTCGGGGCTGTCCGCGCTGACGCACCGGGCCGCGGCGGCGAAGGCCGACGTGCCGCTGGGCTCGACCACGTACCACTTCGCGGACCTGGAGGAGCTGCTGGAGGCGGCGGTCCGGCTGGTGGCGCGGCGCAACGTGGCGAGAGCACGTCGGTGGGCCGACTCCCTTCCACCGCAAGCGGATCTGTGCGCCGAGCTGTCGGACTTCCTGGTGCTGCTGGCGACCAGGCACCGGCGCACGGGCGTGCTGGCCTACGAGCTGTACGGCGCCGCCCTGCGCCGCCCCGGCCTGCGCGCCGCCAGCACGGCGTGGGACGACATGCTGACCGAGGTGTTCGCCCGCCACGTGCCGGAGCAGACCGCCCGAGCGCTCACCGCGCTCTTCGACGGCCTGCTCCACCAGGCACTCGTCTCCCCCGCCCGCCCGACGCGCACCGACTTCGAACCGGCGCTGCGCCTCCTGCTGGGCGGCTGACGGCCGCACTGACCGGCGACGGGTGAACGACCCGATTTCTGCGGTCCCGCTCACCGGCGGACTGGGGAGGATGGTGCGATGCGAGTCTTCGTGTCGTCGACCTTCCGCGACCTCCGGGCGTGCCGCGCGGTCGTGCACTCCACCCTGCGCAGCCTGCGGCTCGACGACGTCACGATGGAGCACTTCGTGGCCGAGCACGACCGCCCACTCGACGTGTGCCTGCGCAAGGTCCGGGAGTGCGACCTCTACGTGGGCGTCTTCGCCTGGCGCTACGGCTACGTGCCCGACGGCGGGGACCGGTCGATCACCGAGCTGGAGTACCGCGCCGCCGTCGAGGCGGGGAAGCCGTGCCTGGTCTTCCTGCTGCACGACGACGCGCCGTGGCCCCGGTCCAGCGTCGACCGCGGGGCCGAGGCGGATGCGATCGAGGCGCTCCGGGAGGAGCTGGCGGTGCGGCACACGGCGCGGTACTTCACCACGTCCGCGGAACTCGGCATCGCGGTGGCCACCGCCCTGCACCACCACCTCACCACCACCGACGACCCCGCGAAGCGGCTGGACCACATCAGCCCCGAGGCGGTGACCGCCTACTACCAGCGGTTGCAGAAGGAGTACGGCCGACTCGACCTGGACGCGCTGACCCCGCCCGAGCGCGAGGAGTACCTCCAGATCCTGCTGGAGTCGGTCTTCGTCGAGCAGTACGTCCGCGAGGACCGGCCTCCGACGAAGCTGCCGCCCGAAATCCTCCAGCGGCTCCGGACCGAGGGGGAGAGCGACGAGTCGGACCTGCCCGAGGGCATCGACCTGAACGACCTGCTGGCAGCTCAGGAGACGTACCGCGCCAAACCGCAGCGCCCCGTGCTGGAGGTGGTGTCCGGCTCCGATCGGCACGTCGTCGTGCTCGGCGACCCGGGCGCGGGCAAGTCGACGCTCGCCCGGTTCGTGGCGCTCGGCCTGGCCGGTGTCGACCGACGCCTCGCTCCACTGGCCGGCCACCTGCCGTTGTTGATCGAGCTGAGGCAGTACGCCGCGGCGCGTGAAGCCGGAGGGTGCCGCACCCTCCTCGACTTCATCGACGAACTCGCGAACGCCCAGAGCCTCGGCGTGGCCAAGCAGCACCTGGAGCCCTACCTGCAAGCCGGAGGACAGGCCGTGGTGGTCTTCGACGGCTTGGACGAGATCTTCGACCCCGGGCGCCGGGACGAGACCACGAAGGAGATCGCCGGTTTCGCCGGGCTCTACCCCGGTGTCCGGGCACTCGTGACGTCACGCGTCGTCGGTTACTCGCCCCGCCGGTTCACCGACGCCGGTTTCGCCCACCACACGTTGCAGGACCTCGACCACCGCCAGATCGCCGAGTTCCTGACGAGTTGGTACGCGCTGGCCCTGCACGACCGCCCAACGGAGGCGGCACAGCGGCGTGACAGGCTGCTGGAGGCCGTCCGGGACTCGCGCTCCATCGGCGAACTGGCCGGCAACCCCCTGCTGCTCACCATCCTGGCCATCATCGGCAAGCACCAGGTCCTGCCCCGGGAACGCTGGGAGGTCTACAACCACGCGGCCCGCGTGCTGGTCCAGCACTGGGACGTGAACCGGCGGCTGCGCGAGAAGCGCGTCGCCATCGACTACATCGACGAGGACGACAAGCGCGAACTGCTGCGCCGCCTGGCGTGGCGGATGCAGACGAAGGCCGACGGCACGACCGGCAACTACGTCCACCGCAGCGACCTGCAGCAGCTCTTCGAGAAGTACTTGATCGACAAGTACGGACGTGACCTGGCCGAGGCGAAGATCGCGGCGACCGTCATCATCGACCAGTTCCAGCACCGCAACTTCATCCTGAGCCGCTTCGGTCCCAACCTGTACAGCTTCGTGCACCGGACGTTCCTGGAGTTCTTCTGCGCCGACGAGGTGGTGCGGCGCTTCCAGCGCGAGCAGTCGATATCGCTGGACCAGGTCGTCGAGCTGTACGTGGAGCACCGGGCCGACGCGACGTGGCGCGAGGTGCTCCGTCTGATCGCCTCGGTGCTCGCCGACCGCCACGTGGAGCGGATCAGTTCGCGCCTCCTGGACGTCGACCTGCCCTGGCCGGTGGAGGAGTTCGTCGTCCCACCGCACGGTGTAGCCGTCGCCGTCCAGTGCCTGGGTGAGCGGAAGTCGATGAGAGGGCTTGCGAGCGTCGCGCAGCGGGCACTCGTCAAGGTGGTGCTGTTGCTGGAGCACTGCGTCGGAGTCGATGACTCCCGGGCAACCGACCTCATCAGGAAAGACCTGCTGCCGACGATCACATCGGTCGGCTCGGCCTGGCCCGCCCGGGAGGAGGTCGTCGACTGGTACCTGCGCCGTGGTCGGTGGATCATCTGGGCTCCGGTGACCGAACTGGCCGCGACCCTGCTCACGGTCTTGTTCAACGATCGCGTGGACGTCCTGCTGCTCCCGGCACACCTGGCCGGGAACAACGACCGACGTGCCTCGTCCGCCCTGTTCTCGGTGTCCGACGCGATGGAACTCGGCCCGACGACTCCCGGATCACCGGACGGGTCCGCGCGCGAGAAGAGCATGAAGGTGCTGGAACCGCTGACGAGGCGCTCGAACGCCGGGGGGAGGTACTGGGCCATTCGTGCGCTGGACCTCTTCCACCCCGGCGGACCGGAAGTCCGGGAACTGCTCCTGGACCGGCTTCGCCACGACAACAACAGCGACGTCGTCCACCTCGCCGCCACGTGCCTGCTGCGGCACACCCCAGGTGATCCGGAGGTCCGGGAAGCCCTGGTCCACCGCATTCCACAGGGCTTGTCGGTATCGATGATCCGCGTAATCCTGTTGCTCGTCACCGAGAACGACCTGAACCACCCCGGCCTCCGTCCGGTCCTCGCGGTGCGCGCGGTCGTGGAGTGCGGTGAGCTGTTCGGCGACAGCGACGTCAACGCGGTGGTCCGGTGCGTCGCCGACGAGCCGCAGCACCGCAGTGCTGCCGTCACCACTCTTCGGGCCATAGCCGAAAGTTCGTATCTTCACACTGACCGGTACAACGCGCTCGTGGTCTTGGACCACGTCGGACCTGACGACCCCGACATCCTCCAGGTCCTGTGGGACCGACTTCAGCGTGACCACGACGACGACGTGTTCCGCCTGGTTGCCACCTGTCTGCTGCGCCGCGTTCCGAACGACGTCGACGTCCTGGAGACGATGATCCGGCGAGTCGAGGACGCCTTGTCCTCGATGATGGGCCAGGCGGCTCGCCACGTCGCGGCAGCACACAACCTGGAGCATCCGCGACTCGAACTGGCCATCTTCCTCAGCGACGTCCTGGACGCCGGTTCGTCCGGCGACACCGGTCTGTTCGACGACACCGCCGCTGTCGCCGCCCTTCAGCGCCTCTCCGGTGAACTGCCCGACCAGGACGCCGTCGTCGCGGTCCTCGGCGACATCGCCACGGGCTCGACCGGTTACGAGGCGCGGCACAACGCGCTGATCACCCTCCAGCACCTCGCCCCGGAAGACCCGGTGGTGCGCGAACTGCTGTGGGACCGGTTGCGCCACGACAACGACGACGACGTGTTCCGCTTGGCCGCCACCTGTCTCCTGCGCCACGACCCGGACAACCCCGACATCCCGGGTGCCATGGCCCGTCGAGTGGAGCGGTCCCCTTCGCCGGCGTTCGCCCGCGCCGCTCGACTCGTCATCGAAGAGCACGAGCTGACCGGCCACCCACGACTTGCCACCGTCGCGGCCGAGCGCGCTCGGCCCGATTCCGATGTGCTTGCGAAGATCGCGCACAACGACATCCGGATCGGTGACCTGCCGGAGTTGGAGGAGTACGGCCCGCGGGACATCCCGCTGTCCTTGACGCAGTGGCTTCCGGGGCCGCGCCGACCGGGCCGCTGAACGCGATCCCGGTCGACGCGGTGTCCCGTCACCCGACCCGAACGGGCTTGCCGACGCTCGGCACCCCGTTCGCGTCGAGGGCGAACAGCAGGTATGACCCCGGCAGCGCGATCCCCGGGTCGGCGGGCACGGTCACGCGGTACGAGTTCGGGCCGACCAGCTGCGGCACCAGGGGGACTCGGCGCTGGTCGTTGTCCACGGAGTGGGTCACCGAGCTGGTGCGCATCAGCGCGAACCCGGTCACCGGGCGGTCGGTGCCCACGACGGCGGGGGCGCCGTGCAGGACCCTCGTCGGGCTCGTGGTGATCGACGGGCGCACGCGCGGCGAGCCGTCCGGGTTCAGCAGGTACGGCGGGGTCAGGACCTGGCCGTCCGGGTGGTTGGTCGCGCACCCGCCGCACAGGCCGCCGCCGCCCGAGAACACCCGGCCGTCCGGGAGCAGGTTGGCGACGCTGTGGTACGTCCTGGGCACGGCCATCGGGGCCAGGCGGGTGAACGCGCCGGTGGTCGGGTCCCACAGCTCGGGCACCAGGGTGGCCGTGTGGTCGCTGAACGGCACGGGCCGGCTCTGGCCGCCGATGACGACCACCTGGCCGTTGGGCAGGACCACGCTGTTGGCGAACGCGCGGGCGTGGGCCATGTCCGGCACGCGGGTCACCACCGGGGTGCCGGAGGTGATGTCGATCCTGTGCGCGCGGGTGGTGGCGTCGGCGTCCTGGTAGGCGGTGGCGCCGCCGACGGTCAGGATCTTGCCCACGTCGTACATGACCGCGTTGCCGTTCATGGCGTCGGCGCTGTCGCCGCGCACCCCCGCGTCGGTCACCGAGCCCGCGCCGGTCGTGCTGATCCAGTTCATCCGCCTGCTCGGGCCGGCGTGGAACACCCGGCCGCCGCCGACGGCGAACAGCCACGTGTGGTTGTCGGCCCGGTAGACGCCCTGCGGGTCGGCGGTCAGGAACGGCGCCGGCCGCACCCCGGACAGCGTGCGCCAGGCGTTGGTCGCGGGCGAGTACACCTCGGCGGTCTTGTTGCCCTCGCCGCCGCTCCACGAGCCGCCCACGGTGAACGCCTCGCCGGTCGACAGGGTGGTCTGCCCCTGGTAGCCGCGCGGGATCGCCATGTCGGCCGCGTCCACCCACGTGTCGGCGACGGGGTCGTAGATGCTGGTCTCGCCCGCGTCGCTGCCGCCGGTCACCAGCACCCGCCCGTCGGGCAGCACGGACGTGCCGGGGCAGAACATGTCGTGCCCGGTGTTGTCGACCCGGCGCTGGGTCACCTGCCCCGTGGCCAGGTCGAGGATCGCGGTCTGCGTGTAGCCGTTGGCGCCGCCGAAGTTGTCGGCCGCGTACGCGGACCAGGTGAGCAGCTTGTTGTTGGGCAGCAGCGCGGAGGCGACGGGCACGATCGGGAACCCGGTCAGCGGCCCCCACGCGCCCACCGCGCTCGGGTCGGGCGGCGTCGTCGGGCCCAGCAGGTCGATCTCGGCCGCCGAGGTCCACGGCCCGCGCCCGCCGGCCTCGGTCAACGCCGTCAGCCGCACGTACCGGGTCTCCACCGGCGCGCCGAAGTCCGCCCGGTGCACGCCCGCCGCGTCCGGCCACGTGCCCTCGGCGACCGGGGTGCTCCACGTGGTGCCGTCCGCGCTGACCTGCACCCGGTACCGGCCGATGCGCCCGTTGGTCTCGTCCGCGGGCCGGGTGCGCACCGAGATGCCGGTGACGGTCCGCGCCTGCCGGGTGTCCAGGGTGATCCAGTGCGGCAGCGGGGCCTCCGGGGCCGTCCACTTCGAGTGCCACAGGGTGTTCCCGACGCCGTCGAGCACGTTGGCCGCCCGCCCGTCCTCGCCGGTGGCCTCCTCGTCGGAGGCGGTGGCCACCCAGCCGAACCGGTCCAGCGGGCCGATCGGGCCGGACGGCGCGGCCGGGCCGTAGGCGTGGAACTCCGCGGCGGTGGCCCACGGCCCGCGCCCGCCCGCCTCGGAGGTCACCGTCACCCGCACGTGGCGGGCGCGCGGGTTGCCGGTGAGCACGGCGGTCTTGGGCGTGCCGTCGTCGTCCCACGTGCCGGTGGCGACGGGCGCGCCCCACGTCGTGCCGTCCGCGCTCACCGCCACCGAGTACGCGCCGACCCGACCGTCCGCCGAGTCCGCGCGCGGCGTCACGACGATCGCCGACACCTCCTGCTCGCGGCTCAGGTCGACGGTGACGGTGTGCGGCGGCGCGGTGGTCCCGCCGGTGCGCCAGTGGGTGCCGGTGTCGCCGTCCAGCAGCGCGGCGGCGGTGTGCGCGGGGTCCTGGGTGGACGCGGACGCCGTCCAGCCGACCCGGGACAGCGGCGACCGCGCGCCGGGCGGCGGGCCGAGCAGGTCGATCTCGGCCACCGAGGTCCACGGGCCGCGCGCGCCCGCCTCGGTGAGGGCGGTCAGCCGCACGTAGCGGGTGGTGACCGGCCGGGTGAACAGGGCGTGCCGCACCTCGCCGCCGTCCGGCCAGGCGCCCGAGGAGACGGTGTCGGCGAACGCCGTGCCGTCGTCGGACACCGACACCCGGTACTCGCCGACGCGACCGTTGACGCCGCTGGGCCTCGGCCGGTACAGCAGGCCGCTCACCGCGGTGGCCCGCCCCAGGTCCAGCGTGATCCAGTGCGGCAGCGGGGTCGGCGACGAGTAGCGGCTGTGCCACATCGTGGCCGGGTCGCCGTCGACCGCGTTCGACGCCGGGTCGGTGGCCTGCTGGTCGCTCGCGGTCGCGGTCCACCCGGTGCGCGGGAGCCGGACGGCGGGCGCGGGCGCGCCGGGGTCGCCCAGCAGGCCGATCTCCGCGGCGCTGGCCCACTGCCCCCGGCCGCCCGCCTCGGTGATCGCGGTCAGCCGCACGTACCGGGTGGGCGCGACGGCGAAGCTGAACGTCTTGGCGGACGCGTCGTCGGCGGCGGTGCCGGTGGCGACCGGTGCGCCCCAGGTCGTGCCGTCGGTGCTCAGGTGGATCTCGTAGCGGCCGATCGTGCCGTTCCCGCCGCCGGGGCGCGGGGTGTAGACGAGGCCGGACAGGCGCTGGGTCTGCCGCGTGTCGACGGTGATCGACTGCGGCAGCGGGGTCGGCGTGGTCCACGGGCTGTGCCAGATCGTCGACGGGTCGCCGTCGAGCGCGTTGGCGGCCCGGCCGTCCTCGCCGGCGACCTCCTCGCCGCTCGCGGTGGCCACCCAGCCGGTGCGCGGGACCGCGGTCGCGGCGGGCACCATCGCGGCGGCCGTGGCCACGACGTGCCGGTGGTGCTCCGCGTGCTCCTCGTGCTCCGCCGTCAGGGGCGGGAACAGTTGGGGCACCACGAGCACCCCCGCCGCCACCAGCACGGACAACCGTCTCGAACCGCTGCCTTCCGACACCCGTCCCCCTCCCCGCGCACAGCCCCCCGCCGTGTGCCTATCCGGTCGCGGGAAGGAGGGGGGCCATTACCGGTTCGGGGGAAAACCGGCCCGACGGCGGTGTCGGGTGCGTCGAACGCCGTCGCGCGGTTCGACCGGTCGCGCCGGTGACCGCCGAACTCGGGGTGTCAGCCGGAGGTGCGCAACCGGGCCTGCTGGGACTCGAACAGCTCGGCGACGTCCGGCAGGGAGTCGGCGGCGGGCCAGCCGGCCGGGTCCCAGGCGGACGAGCGGCGCAGCGCCTGGCCGCAGTGCAGGAACAGCTCCTCGACCTCCAGGACCACGGCCAGGGCGGGCGCGGGGTCGCCGAAGCGGTGCGCGAACGGGGCGTCGCGGACCGGGGTCGCGCGGCCGTTGACGCGCAGGACGTCGCCCCGGCCGGGGACGATGAACAGCATCCCGGCGCGCGGGTGCTGGAGGAGGTTGCGCAGGCTGTCCGCGCGGCGGTTGCCCGGCCGGTCCGGGAACGCGATGGTGCGCTCGTCGAGCACCAGGACGGTGCCGGGCGGGTCGCCGCGCGGGGACACGTCGACGCTGCCGTCGGCGGCGGTGGTGGCCAGCAGGTAGAACGTCGAGGCTTCGAGGAAGCGCCTCGACTGCGCGTCCACCACGTCGATCGCCTTGTCCCGCATGACCGGGTGCGGGTGCTCGACCAGCTCCCGCAGCTCGGCCTCGTCGCGGACCGGGGTGCCGAGGTCGGTGCCGTTCCAGGCGGGACGGGGCGTGCTCATCAGGGTCTCCGAACGCGTGGTCGGGGTAAGGCCACCCTCACCCAATCACGCGTTCGGAGCAACGGCGCCGCGTCGGGGCGCAGATCACAGTGCCCGACGCGGCGGGGACCGGGTCGGTGGCCGCACACCGACCCGGTCGGACGGGACCCGCGTCAGCGCACGTCCAGGTAGTCCTTGAACTGCACGGTCACCGCGTGCGCGTCCGAGGGCCAGGCCGGCACCGCGATCGTGCGCGACCGGCCTCCCGTGCCGCGCGCGACCTGGGTGACGCGGACGCTGCCCGAGGCGGGCAGGTAGGCGTCGATCGCGGTGAGGAACGGCAGGCCGCCGAACGGGGGCAGCACGACCCCGGGCGTCGAGGTCAGGTCGCACCCGTCGTCGAACGCGAACGCCGCGAGGACCTGGCGCAGGCGCGGCGCGACGGCGGGGGCGAGGACGTCGACCCCGTTGAGCTCCAGGCGGTCGGTGTCCGCCGGCTGCTGGTCGGCCCACCACTCGCGCTGGCGGACGACGGTGAGCGCGGTGTGCGCGGGGCACCGGTCGACCTGGTCGCCGATCCCGCCGGGGCGGGAGACCTGCAACCGCAGGAAGCGGTCGGAGCGCTCGAACGGCTCGACGTAGAAGTGGTGGACGAGTTCGCCGTCGCGGACCAGCTCGAACTCGTGGTGCCTGGCCCCGTGCACGCGCAGCGGGCCGAACGAGCCGTCGGCGGCGGTGCGCACGGCGTGGCGCGGGACGCCCCGGCGGGCGCCGGTCGCCGGGTCCAGCTCCCAGACGGTCAGCAGGCCCGCCGCGCCGTCGTTCTGCGGGAAGAACGTGGCGCGGCCGGCGACCGAGACCGCCGTCGGGAGCTGCGGCAGCACGAGCGTCGTGGCGGCGGGCCGACCGCGCAGGAAGCGGTGCACGTGGGCGAACCCGTCGGCGGACGTGGTGGTCTCGGTGTGCCCCAACGTGGTCAGGTACACGTTGGTCGCGCCGCCGATGGACCCGGTGGGTTGCAGGCTGCCCCACAGCGCCAGGGTCGGCACGCCGCCGGGCGGCGCGGCGGCCGAGCGCCCGTCGACGTTGACGTACCGGCGCACGCCCGAGGCGCGTGCCGGGTCGGCCAGGTAGGCGTGCAGGACGGTCGTGCCGCGCGAGTGCGCGACGACGTCCACGGTGGACGAACCGGTGCGCGCCCGGACGTCGGCGAGGAAGGTCTCCAGCCCGGCGACGGCGTGGTCGTTGGTGGGGATGCCCGTGTCGTACTCGAAGGCGTGCAGCAGCCGGTCCGGGTAGCCGTTGGAGGAGAACCGCTTGGCGTTGGACTGCCACTGCTGCGCCGAACCCTGCTGGCCGTGCACGAACACCACCGGGGTGAGCGGGTCGGCCTGGGCCGGCGCCGCGGGCGCGGTCAGCGCCAGGGCCAGCGCGATCAGCAGCGCCCTCACCGCGACCACCCGGCCAGGGCGTCGCGCAGGTTCTGCTTCGCGTCGGCGGGCAGCAGGTGACCGGCGCGGACGGCGTCGGCGTCGGCGGCCACCACCCGCCGCACGTAGCCCGCGTGGTCGGGGTAGAGCCGGTCCAGGGTGGCCCGGTCGAACGGGACGTGCGTGCCGAACAGCCGGCAGAACGTCTCGCCGGAGTTGTCGCCGGTGTTCAGCGCGGTCGGCGCGACGACCTGGGACAGCCGGACGCCACCGAGCGCCAGGCCGAGCGCGTCGCGCTTCTTGGTGACGCCGTCCGCCTCGAACTCCAGCGGCCGGGCCGCGGGCGGCGGCGTGCCGTGCTCCGCCCAGCGCCGCAGGTGCTCGTAGGCCGCCGCGGTGACGTGGTGGACCGGGACCCGGCTGAACGGCGGCCGGTCGCAGGCGTACGAGGGCGCACCGCCGAGGTCGCGCTCGGAGATCGGCTCGCGGTAGACCTGCCCCTGGTGCCCGGAGTGCGCGCCGCCCGCCACCTCCCAGCGGCGGAACAGGTCGGTGTCGGCGGGCCGGCGCGCACTGGGCACGTCGGTCTCGGACAGCACCTGGAAGACGGGTTCCGCGCCGACCCGGGTGGGCGCCGGGCCGACGACGAACGCGTAGCCGTCGAACACCGGCCGCTGCCGGGGCAGGACGCGGTCGTAGAGCACCGCCATCCGCCCCGCGGACTGCGACGCGCCGACGGCCAGCAGCGTCCGGGCGCGCAGGGGGCCGAGCAGCCGGTCCCCGGCGACGGCGCGACCGGCCTGGGTGAAGACGTCGTAGGACAGCTCGTCGGCGGTGAACCGGCCGCCGCCGGTCACGTCCAGGTCGCCGTAGCGGGCCGGGCTCCACCCGCGCAGCTGGTCCACGCCGACGCGCTGCGCCGACACGCCGACCCAGGCGTGACCGGCCCGCAGCACCGACTCGGCGTGCCACAGCGCGTCCAGGTCGTACCCGGCGGTGACGTTCTGCCACTCGACCAGCGCGGTGCCGCTGAAGTGCCGGGCGTGCGCGGGCCGCCGCACGACGACGCGGGTCGTGTACGGCACGCCGGTGGCGACCCGCGTGCCGTCGACCGCGTAGCCGTCCGCGACGCCGGAGAGGTGGAACTCCTGCTCGACGTACCCGGCGGCGGCGAGGTCGGCGGGCGTGGAGAAGAACGGGTAGGTGTCCTCGACCCGCTCGGCGAGCCGGTCGCCCGGCACCGCCCCGGGCAGGGGGCCGACGAGGCTCGGCGGCCGGTCCGGTGGTGCGGCCACCGCCTGGGCGGCCGGGAGCAGCGCCCCGAGGGCGATCACGAGCGGGACGAGGCCGCGCGGCGAGAACCGCATACCGACTCCCTCGACTGTGGGGGATGGTCGTGCCCGAACGTAACCGGGCCGTCACAGGACCCACCAGCGCCCGCGGCGATCGTGAGACGGCGGTCTCAGCACCCGCCGCCCGGCGTTCCCGGCACCCGGCGGTCAGCGCGGCAGCAGCACGCTGCGGGCCGCCCGTTCGGTCAGGTCCGGGTCCAGCGGCCGGCCGCCGAGCAGCTCGGCGTAGAGCGCGGACTCCACGATGCGCACGTACAGGAACGCGACCTGGTCGAGCCCGGCCGGGCGCCAGTCCCCCGGCACCTCCAGCAGGATCTCCCGCTGCGCCGACACCGCCCGCCGGTGCACCGCGCCGGTGCCGGTGAACAGCACGCGCGCGGCCGTCTCCGGCTCGTCGCGCAGGAAGTCCCGGAACGGCCCCGCCACCCGCAGCCGGTCCACGAAGTGCCGGGTGACCTCCAGGACGCCCTCCACGCCGGAGGTGCGCCGCCGTCGCCTGGCCCGGTCGAGGACCCTCTCGCCGAGCCGCCACAGCACGTCGCCGAGCAGCCCGTCACGGCTGTGCACGACGCGGTAGAGCGTCGCCCGGCTGATGGCGAGGCTCCTCGCCACCCCGTCCATGTCGACCTCGCCGTGCCGCAGGAAGAACTCGCAGGCGCCGTGCACGACCTGCTCCCCGCTCACCACGCGCCGCGCGTCGTCCGCCACCGCCAACCCGTTCCCGCCGGACCGCGCGCCCGGCCGCTCGCCCCGTGGCCGCCACGCCCGCGACCGCCTCCCGACCACCTCGCATCATGGCCGTCCCGCACCCGGTTGACCACGCCGTTCGGCCTCCAGCACAGTGGGCGCGTGCAGTGGGCGCTGAGCATCCTGGCCGTCGTGGCGTACGCGACGCTGCCGCTGGGCGGCTCGGGCGAGTACCGGACGTACCTCGTGCCCACCCTGGTCCTCGGCCTGGTCTACGTCGTGCTGGCCACCGCCGGGTTCCACCGGGTGCGCGGCGGTGGCCGGGCGCTCGCGGTCGCCTACACCGCCGTCCAGCTGCCGCTGGGCTTCCTGGTGTTCGCGCTGTCCGGCGCGACGATCGGGGGCATCCTGCTGCTGGTGGTGCTGGTCTCGCAGAGCAGGCTGCTGCTGCCGCTGCCCGCCGCCGTCGCGGTGGTGGTGGCGGTGCCGCTGGTGCACGCGCCGATGGAGTGGCGGGACGGGCTGCGCGAAGGGCTCGGCACGTTCGCCGCGTGCGCGTTCGCCCTCGTCATCACCGAGCTGCTGCTGCGCGAGCAGCGGTCCAGGGCGGAGCTGGCGGCGGCGCACGAGCGGTTGCGCGGGTACGCGGCGCAGGCCGAGCAGCTGGCGACCACCCAGGAGCGCAACCGGGTGGCGCGCGACATCCACGACGGCCTGGGCCACCACCTGACCGTGGTGCAGATGCTGCTCCAGGCGGCGCGCGCGGTGATCGGCACCGCCGACCCGGACCGCCTGGACGCGATGCTGGAGAAGGCCCAGGACCAGTCGCGGGCGGCGCTGGCGGAGGTGCGCCGGTCCGTCGCCGCGCTGCGCGAACCCCGGTCCGCGCCGCTGGTGGACGCGCTGCGGTCGCTGGCGGACGCGACCCGCGAGGCGGGCGTGCCGACCGGGCTGGAGGTGCGCGGCACGGCGCGCGAGGTGCGCGTCGAGGTCGAGGAGTCGCTGTTCCGGGCCGCCCAGGAGGGTCTGACCAACGTCCGCAAGCACGCCGGCGCGACGGCCGCGACCGTCGTGCTCGACTACGGGCGCGGCGACCTGGTCCGGCTGGAGGTGCGCGACGACGGGCGCGGCGGTGACCCGGACGGCCCCGGGTTCGGCCTGGTCGGGGTGCGCGAGCGGGTGGCGGACCTGGGCGGGCGGGTGTCCGTCGACTCGGCCGCCGGGCGCGGCCTGACGCTGACCGTGGAGGTGCCGGGGTGAGCGACCGGGTGACCGGCGGGGACCGGTCCGGCCCCGTCCGCGTGCTGATCGCCGACGACCAGGCCCTGTTCCGCGAGGCCCTGGCGACGCTGCTGGAGGTCCAGCCGGGCATCGAGGTGGTCGGCGAGGCCGGTGACGGCGAGCAGGCCGTGCGGCGGTGCGCCGAGCTGCGCCCGGACGTGGTGCTGATGGACCTGCGGATGCCCGTGCTGGACGGGATCGCGGCCACCGACCGGCTGCGGGTCGAGCAGCCCGGCGTGCGGGTGCTGGCGCTGACCACGTTCGACGACGACGCGGACGTGTTCGCGGCGCTGCGCGCGGGCGCGGTCGGCTACCTGCTCAAGGACGTCTCGTCGGCCCGGCTGGTGGAGGCGCTGGTCGCGGCCCGGCGCGGCGAGTCCGCGCTGCACCCGTCGGTCGCGACCAAGCTGGTGGCCCGGATCGCCCGGCTGCCGGAGGAGGACGCCCCGCCGCGCGCGTCGCCGCTGTCGCGCCGCGAGCTGGAGGTGGTGCGGCTGCTCGCCGCCGGCCGCAGCAACCGCGAGATCGCCGGGACCCTGTTCCTGGCCGAGGGCACGGTGAAGAACCTCGTCACCGGCGTGCTGGCCAAGCTCCGGGTGCGCGACCGCACCCAGGCGGCGCTGCGGGCGCGCGACCTCGGCCTGCTCTGAACCCGGCCCGCCCTGAACCCGCCCCGGCCCGGCCTGCCCCGGCCGGGGTCACGTGACCCCGCGCATGACCTTCGGCACCTGACCGCGCGCTCCTCCGCGACGACCATTCCCCCATGACGAACCGCGGTGCAGGGGCAGACCGGGAGACCGCCGGGGGAGCGCAGCGTTCGAGGGGTGCGCTGCGCTTCACCCGGCACCTGCTGGAGATGGTGGCGGCCATGCTGGTGGGCATGGTCGTGCTGGGGCCGGTCTGGTCGTTCGCCTGGCCGGGCCTGGAGGAGGTGCCCACCGCGCACGTGCTGGTGATGGCCACGGACATGTCGGTCGGGATGGCGGTGTGGATGCGCGTGCGGCGGCACGCGTGGCCCGGCGTGGTCGGGATGTGCGCCGCGATGTACGCGCCGTTCCTGGTCCTGCTGCCGTTCCACTGGGCCGGCGCGCTGTCCGGGGCGGCCCTGATGACGGCGGGGCACGCGCTGATGGTCCCGGCGATGGTGGCGGCGATGCTGCGCCGCCGCCACGAGTACACCTGCTAGCGCCTTGGTAGGGTCGCGCCGGCGAGGGCACGGCGGCGCGAGGAGGGGGACCCGGCGACGGTGCGGACCCCGGAGTTCCGGCGCGCGGTGGCCGCGGCCACGTCGGTCGCGGCGTCGGTCGGCTTGGCGGTGGACGACACCACCGTCCTCCAGGACTCCGACAAGCTCACCCTGCGGCTGCTGCCGTGCGACGTCGTGGCCCGGGTCGCGCCCGAGGCGGAGCAGGTCGCGCGGACCGAGGTCGAGCTCGCCCGGCGGCTCGCCGCCTCGGGGAGCCCGGTGGCCGCGCTCGCCGACCCCGGCGTCCACGAGCACGACGGGTTCGTGGTCACGCTGTGGACCTATTACGGGCCCGCGACGCCGTCCCCGGTCCCGCCGGCCGACTACGCCGACGCGCTCGGGCGGCTGCACGCCGGCCTGCGCGCGCTCGACCTCCCCGTCCCGCACTTCACGGACCGGGTCGAGCAGGCCCGGCGGCTCGTGGCGGACCGCGACCGCACCCCGGGCCTGGCCGGCGCGGACCGGGACCTGCTCGCCGGCGCGCTGCGGGACCCGCGCCGGGCGAGCGGCGGGGCCGAGCAACTGCTGCACGGCGAGCCGCACCCCGACAACGTGCTCGCCGCGGCGCGCGGACCGCTGTTCGTGGACTTCGAGACGTGCTGCCGCGGGCCGGTCGAGTTCGACCTCGCCCACGCGCCCGAGGAGGTCGGCGAGCACTACCCGGGCGTCGACCGGGACCTGCTGCGCGAGTACCGGCGCCTGGTGCTCGCGATGGTCACGACGTGGCGCTGGGACCGGCACGACCGGTTCCCGGACGGGCGGCGGCTGGGCGTCGAGTGGCTCGGCCGGCTCCGGGCGGGGCTCGGCCCCGAACGCTAGCCGCGCACCGCGCGGTGGAACGCGAGCGCGACGCCGACCGGTCGCCCGCCGTCGAGGAGGAGGTCGAGCGTGCCGACCAGGACGGCGTCGTTGAGCCAGGCGTGCGGACCGGCCGGTGCCTCGACGCGCGGGGTGGTGAGGCCGCGCGGCACGCCGCCGTCGACGCTGATCGTGCCGCTGTTGGTGACGGTCAGGACCGTGCCGTCCTCGGTGCGCACCAGGTACTTCGCGGTCACGGTGGGCACGCCGTCGGCGCGGACCAGGCTCCAGTCCGCGCCGATCGGCAGGACCTCGCCGGTGATCAGCGGACCGTCGGCGCTGCCGCCGGTGATGGGGATGACGCGCCGCCGGCCGCCGGGGACGGGTCCGGCGTCGATCGGCTCGCCGACCAGCACCCGCAGGCGGGCGACGAGCTCCAGGGCGGGGTGCGTCACCGGGTTCCCCCCAGGCCGAGCAGGCGGACGGCGTTGTCCTTGAGCACCAGCGGGCGGACCTCGGGCTTGACGTCCAGCTCGGCGAAGTCGGCGCGCCACCGGTCCGGCGTGATGACCGGGTAGTCGGACCCGAACAGCACCTTGTGCCTGAGCAGCCCGTTGACCGCGCGCACCAGCTGCGGCGGGAAGTACTTCGGCGACCAGCCGGACAGGTCGATGTGGACGTTGGCCTTGTGCGTCGCGATGGAGATGGCGGCGTCCTGCCACGGCACCGAGGGGTGCGCGAGCACGACGGTCAGCTCCGGGAAGTCGGCGGCCACGTCGTCGAGCAGCATCGGGTCGCTGTAGCGCAGCTTGACGCCGCGCCCGCCGGGCAGTCCCGCGCCGATGCCGGTCTGCCCGGTGTGGAACAGCGCGGGCACGCCGGCCTCGGTGATCGCCTCGTACAGCGGGTAGAAGGCGCGGTCGTTCGGCTCGAACGCCTGGAGGCTCGGGTGGAACTTGAAGCCGCGCACGCCGTGGTCGCGGACCAGCGACCGGGTGCGCCGCACCGCGCCGGCGTCGTGCGGGTCGACCGAACCGAACGGGATCAGCACGTCGGCGTGCGCGGCGGCGGCGTCGGCGATCTCCTCGCTGGACAGCGCCGGGTGGCCGAGCGCGGTGCCGGCGTCGACGGTGAAGACGACGGCGGCGGTGCGGCGCGCGCGGTAGTGCGCCGCGATGGCCTCCACGGTGGGCGTGCGGTCCTGGTCGGCCTTGAAGTACTTCGCGGAGGCGTCGAGGAGTTCGCGGTCGAGCGCGAAGCACCCGTGCGCGTCCTGCTCCACGTGCACGTGGAAGTCGACCGCGTCGAGCCCCTCGACGTCCATCCCGGCGGCGTCCATCCCGGCGACGTCCATCCCGGCGGCACCCACCCCGGCGTCGTCCGTCCCGGCACCCGTCCCGGTGTTCACGGCCGCCACCCCTCGAACGCGTCCAACGAGGTCGGGTCGGCCAGCACGTCGCGGCCGGCGACGTCGTCCACCGCCGCGCCGCGCAGGATCTTCTTCACCGGCAGCTCCAGTTTCTTGCCCGTGCGGTTGCGGGGCACCGCGGGCACGGCGGTGATCCGGTCGGGCACGTGCCGGGGCGACAGCGCCGAGCGCAGCGCCCCGACGACCCGGGCGCGCAGCGCGTCGTCCAGCTCCGCGCCGGCCGCGAGTTGCAGGAACAGCAGCAGCTCCCCGCTGCCGCCCGACTGGTCCTCCAGGTGCACGACGAGGCTGTCCTCCACCTCCGGCAGCTCCTCGACCACCGCGTAGAACTCGGCGGTGCCGAGCCGGACGCCGCCGCGGTTGAGGGTGGCGTCGCTGCGCCCGGTGATGACGCAGCCGCCCCCGTCGCGGAAGCGCACCCAGTCGCCGTGCCGCCACACGCCGGGGTAGGCGTCGAAGTACGCGCGGTGGTAGCGGGACGCGGGGTCGGTCGGCTCGGCGTCGCCCCAGAACGCCACCGGCATGCTCGGCGCGGGTTCGGTGACGACCAGTTCGCCCAGTTCGCCGACGACCGGTCCGCCGTGCACGTCGAACGCGGCGCAGGCCATGCCCAGCGCGGGACCGGAGATCTCCCCCGCCCACACCGGCTGCCACGCGCTGCCCTGCACCAGGGCGGTGCAGACGTCGGTGCCGCCGCTGCCGTTGTTGAGCAGCACGCGGTCGCCGAACTGGCCGCGCACCCAGTGGTAGCCCTCGGCGGGCAGCGGGCTGCCCGCCACGCCGATCTGCCGCAGCCGCCGCAGCCCCAGCTCCCCCGGCCGCAGGCCCTTCGCCCGGCACGCCATCAGCCAGCCCGGCGAGGCGCCCAGGGTGGTCACGCCGGTCTCGTCGGCCAGCCGCCACTGCCACCCGGGGTCGGGGTGCACGGGGTTGCCGTCGACCAGCACCACCGACGCGCCGACCAGCAGGCAGGACACGGAGAGGTTCCACATCATCCACGCGGTGGTGGAGAACCACTGGATGCGGTCGCCGGGGCCGAGGTCCCAGGACAGGGCGTGGTTCTTGGTGTGCTCGACGGTGATGCCGCCGTGGCCGTGCACGATCGCCTTGGGCTTGCCGGTGGTGCCGGAGGAGAACAGCACGTAGAGCGGGTGGTCGAACGGGACGGGCTCGAAGTCGAGGGGGCCGGGCCGGGCGAGCAGCTCGTCCCAGCCGACCGCGTCGGGCAGCGAGCCGCCGCCGTAGGGGATCTCCACGACGTGCCGCAGGCCCGGTAAGCCGGCGCGGAGCTCGGCCACGGTGTCCCGGCGGTCCACGTGCCGGTCGCCGTGGACGTACCCCGGCACGGCGAGCAGCACGGCCGGCTCGACCTGCGCGAACCGGTCCACGAGGCTGCGCGCCCCGAACTCCGGCGCGCAGGACGCCCACACCGCGCCGAGGCTCGCGGTGGCCAGGAAGGCGACGAGCGTCTCGGGCGCGTTGGGCGCGAAGGCGACCACGCGGTCACCCCGGCCGACGCCCAGCCGCACGAGGCCGGCGCGGGCGCGGGCCACCTGGTCGCGCAGCTCCGCCCAGGTCAGCTCGACCGGCGGCCGGGTCTGGGAGTGCGCGACGACGGCCACCTCGTCGCCGAGGGGGTGGCGCAGGGCGTGCCACGCGTAGTTCAGCTCCGCGCCGGGGAACCACTCCGCGCCGGGCATCTCCCGGCGGCCCAGCACGGCGCGCGGCGGCGTGGTGAACGTGATGCCGAAGTGCTCCACGACGGCGGACCAGAAGCCGTCGAGGTCCGTGACGGACCAGCGGTGCAGCTCGGTGTAGTCGGCGAAGCGCAGTCCGCGCTCCCGCTCCACCCAGGCGGCGAAGCGGCCGATGCGGGTGGTCTCGCGGACGTCCGGGGGCGGCGTCCACAGCAGCTCGGGGGTCATGACGGGTCCACCTTCGGTCCGCGTCCGGTCAGGAACTCGGTCATCCGCCGCTGGGCCTCGTCGCTGCTGGAGGCGACCGCGGCCATCAGCGCCTCCAGCAGGTAGCCCTGGTCCGGCGCGGCCTCGGCGATCCGGGGCAGGGCCTGGAGCACGGCGAACGTGGTGATCGGCGAGGTCTTGGCGATCGTCGCGGCCAGCCCGAGCGCGTGCGCCAGGCCCTCCCCCTCGCCCACGAGGTACTGGGACAGGCCCAGGGCGTGCCCCTCGGCGGCGTCCAGGACGCGGCCGGTGAGCATCAGGTCCGCCATCCGCGCCACGCCGATCAGCCGGGGCAGGCGCACCGCCGCGCCGCCGCCGGTGAACAGGCCCCGCTGCCCCTCGGGCAGGGCGTAGAACGCGGAGGGCTCGGCGACCCGGACGTGCGCGGCGCAGGCCAGTTCGAGGCCGCCGCCGATGACGGCCCCGCGCAGCACCGCCACCACCGGCACGGTGCCCCGCTCGACCCGCTCGAACGCCCGGTGCCACGCGCGGGAGTGCGCCACGCCGGCGAACGCGTCGACGCCGGTGAGGCCGCCCAGGTCGAGCCCGGCGGAGAAGTGGTCGCCCTCGGCGTCGAGCACGACCGCGCGGACGCCCGCGGGCGGGTCGGCGAAGAACTCGCCGAGCCCGCGCACGGTGGCGTCGTCGAGCGCGTTGCGCTTGGCCGCGCGCGCCAGGCGCAGCACGGCGACCTCGCCGCGGTCCTCCACCTGCAACGTGGGTGGGAGCGTCATGCGGCCGACGGTAACAGGAAACCTGTCATCATGGAGGATGTGCCGGTGGAACCCTCGCTGCTCTACGCCGTGAAGCAGGTGGAGCTCGCGGTGCGGGCCAACCTCGACGAGGTGCTGCGCCCGCACGGCCTCACCACGTCCACCTACACCGCGCTGACCGTGCTGGAGCGCCGCGAGGGCATGACCACCGCCGACCTGGCCCGCAACAGCTTCGTCACGCCGCAGGCCATGGCCGACATCATCACCGCGCTGGAGAGCCGGGGCCTGATCAGCCGCCGCCCCGACCCGGACCACGGGCGCAGGCGGCTGATCGACCTGACCGCGCCGGGCCGGGCCGCGCTGGCCGAGGTCGCGCCCGCCGTCGCCGCGCTGGAGGAGCGCATGGTGGCGGGCCTGGACGAACCCGCCCGGCGGACCCTGCGCGACTCGCTCAACTCGTGCCGGGCGGCCCTGCGGGGGTGATCCCCGCGACTTTCCGCCGCGCGGCGTGCAGCGGATCGGCCGGCCCGACCGTTGAGGGGTGTGATCACGAGACGAGTCGCTGGACGGGAGCGTGCCCGTGGAGTTCGGTGAGTACGTGGCCGGACGACGTCCGGCGCTGATGCGGTTCGCCACGGTGCTGACCTGTGAGCCCTGGCTGGCCGAGGACCTGGTGAGCGACGTGCTCGCCAGGGCGTTCGAGCGCTGGGACCGGATCTCGCGGACGGACCAGCCGCACGCCTACGTGCGGCGGATGGTCGTCAACGAGTACCTGTCCTGGCGACGGAGGTTGGGCCGCGCCGCCCCCCGGGCCGACGTCGAGCCCGAGGCGCGGCCGGTGGGCGACGGCGCCGACGAGCGCGCCGAGCGGGACGCGATGATCCGGCGCCTCGCGGGCCTGCCCCGCAAGCAGCGCGCGGCCGTCGTGCTGCGCTACTACGCCGACCTGCCCGACGCGGACATCGCCGCGGAGCTGGGCTGCCGGGTGTCGACGGTGCGCAGCCAGATCTCCCGGGCGCTCGCCACCCTGCGCATCGACCTGACCGCCGACCACCCCGCCCACGCCACCTACCAGGAGACGAGATGAGCGACCTGCGCGTCCTGCGCGACGCGTTCGGCGAGCTGGAGCGGCGGGCGGACGCCGTGACCGCCGAACGCCCCTTCGAACGCCCCCGACCCGCGAGGTCGGGCACCGCGCCCCGGTTGGTGCTGGCCGCCGTCGCGGTCGTCGCGGTCGCCGGCGCGGCGGCCGGGATCTCCCTGCTCGTGCCGGAGCAGCCCGCCGGCACGCAGGTCGCGGGACCGCCGACCACGTCGCCGACCTCGTCCGCGCCCGCCACGTCCGCGCCGCCGACGCCGCCGGACACGCCGGCCGCGCTGGCCGAGCGGTTCCGGGCCGTCCTGGGCGACTCGGCGACGTTCACCGTGACCGACGGCGGGCCCGGCCTGGTGGTGATCGACCTCCCCGCCATCCCCGCCCCCGGGTCGTCCGACGCCGGCACCCCCGCCTCCGGGACGCCCGCCTCCGGGGTGCCGAGTTCCGGGGTGCCCGCCTCCGGGACCCCCAGCTCCGGGACCCCCAGCTCCGGGGTGCCCAGTTCCGGGACCCCCAGCTCCGGGACGTCGTCCACGCCCGCGTCACCGGGGAAGCAGGTGGGCGCGTCGATCCGCGGCACGCTGACCGCGGCCGGTGTCAGCGGCGGGTACGACCTGGTCGTGTACCCCACCAACCGCGGCGTGGCCTCGTGCGACGGCATCCCGGGGTCCGACTGCGTCCGCCGCGACCTGCCCGACGGCTCCTCGCTGATCACCCAGCGGGTCGCGCTGGACGTGCACCCCGGGGGGGTGACCCACGTGGCCGCCCTCTCGCGCGCCGACGGCCTCCAGGTCGTCTTCCACGTCAGCAACGTGGAGGACCCCAAGGGCCGCGGCGCGCTGCTCGCCGCCGCTCCCCCGCTGACGCTCGACCGGATGACGGAGATCATCACCTCCGACCTCTGGTGACGTCCCCGGCGGTGGCGGCCCGGGTGGTGGCGGTCCGGGTGGGCCGCCACCGCCGGTCGCGGGTCAGTCGCAGACGGCCCCGCGCGACGCCGAGCCGACCAGCTTCGCGTACTTCGCCAGCACACCGCGCGGGTAGCGGGGCGGGGGCGGGGTCCAGTCCTGCCGGCGGACGGCCAGCTCGGCCTCGTCCACGTGCAGGTCCAGGGTGCCCTCGGCGACGTTCAGGGTGATCCGGTCGCCGTCGCGGACCAGCGCGATCGGGCCGCCGTCGGTGGCCTCCGGGGCGACGTGGCCGACGCACAGGCCGGTCGTGCCGCCGGAGAACCGGCCGTCGGTGAGCAGCAGGACGTCCTTGCCCAGCCCCGCGCCCTTGATCGCCGCGGTGATGGCGAGCATCTCGCGCATCCCCGGACCGCCCTTGGGGCCCTCGTAGCGGATGACCACGACGTCGCCCGCGGCGATCGTGCCGTCCTCCAGGGCGTCCATCGCGGGGCGCTCCCGGTCGAAGACCCGCGCGGTGCCGGTGAACACGTCCGAGTCGAACCCGGCGGACTTCACCACCGCGCCCTCCGGCGCGAGCGACCCGTGCAGGACCGTGATGCCGCCGGTGCGGTGGATCGGGGACGACAGGGCGCGCAGCACGGTGCCGTCGAGGCCCGGCGGGTCCAGCTCGGCGAGGTTCTCGGCGACCGTGCGCCCGGTGACGGTCAGGCAGTCGCCGTGCAGCAGGCCCGCGTCCAGCAGCGCCTTCATCACCACGGGCACGCCGCCGATGCGGTCCACGTCGGTCATCACGTGCCGCCCGAACGGCTTGACGTCGGCCAGGTGCGGCACCTTCGCGCCGATCCGGGTGAAGTCCGCCAGCGACAGCTCCACCTCGGCCTCGTGCGCGATGGCCAGCAGGTGCAGGACCGCGTTGGTGGAGCCGCCGAACGCCATCACCACGGCGATGGCGTTCTCGAACGCCTCGCGCGTCATGACGTCGCGGGCGGTGATCCCCCGGCGCAGCATCCCGACGACGGCCTGGCCGGAGCGCCGGGCGAACCCGTCGCGCCGCCGGTCGGTCGCGGGCGGGGCGGCGCTGCCGGGCAGGGACATGCCCAGCGCCTCGGCCGCGCTCGCCATCGTGTTCGCCGTGTACATGCCGCCGCACGCGCCCTCGCCGGGGCAGATGGCGCGTTCGATCCGGTCGACGTCCTCGCGGCTCATCAGTCCCCGCGAGCACGCGCCGACCGCCTCGAACGCGTCGATGATCGTCACCTCGCGGTCGGTGCCGTCCGACAGCGTCACCCGGCCGGGCAGGATCGAGCCCGCGTAGAGGAACACGCTCGCCAGGTCGAGCCGGGCGGCGGCCATCAGCATCCCGGGCAGCGACTTGTCGCAGCCGGCCAGCAGCACCGTGCCGTCCAGCCGCTCGGCCTGCACGACCGTCTCCACGCTGTCCGCGATGACCTCCCGCGACACCAGGGAGAAGTGCATCCCCTCGTGGCCCATGGAGATGCCGTCGGACACCGAGATCGTGCCGAACTCCAGCGGGTAGCCGCCCGCCGCGTGCACGCCGTCCTTGCTCGCCTTCGCCAGCCGGTCGAGCGGCAGGTTGCACGGGGTGATCTCGTTCCACGACGAGGCGACGCCGATCTGGGGCTTGCCCCAGTCCTCGTCGCCCATGCCGACGGCCCGGAGCATCCCCCGGGCGGCGGTGCGCTCCAGGCCGTCGGTGACGTCGCGGCTGCGGGGCTTGATGTCCGGCGTCTGCTCCGGGGTCCGGGTCTCCGGGGTCTGGGTCATGGGTCGGAACCTAGTCCCCCCGGACGGCCCCCGCACCGGCCGCGGGTCGTTCGTAGACGACCTCCAGGCCGTCCTCCTCGTCCCACTGCTCGCCGACCTCGACGAACCCGTACTGGGACGCGAGCCGGTAGGACGGCTCGTTGTCCGGGCTGATGGTCACCCGGACGGTGCGCACCAGCGGTTCGTCGGCGGCCCGCCGCAGCAGGGCTTCGAGGGCGGCGCGCGCGTAGCCGCGGCGGCGGTGCTCCGG